>DATNBJ010000253.1:0-12766 GCA_035572055.1 Thermoleophilaceae bacterium
GCCAGATGGAGCGCTGGATCGCGCGACCGGACCTGCCCGAGCCGTTCTGCCTCATCTTCTCCCTCGTGAACCCGCACGACGTGCTCGGCTACCCGTCCTCGTTCGTGGCCGGCGGCTACTCGGCGGCGGACTTCGCCGACCTTCAGGTGCCGCTCCCGCCCACGATCGACGAGGACCTGAGGGACAAGCCCACGGTGCAGGCGCTGATGAAGCTCGGGCAGACGTCATACCTCGGCGGCCTGCGCGGCCGCGGGCAGCAGCAGCTCTACGTGAACTTCTATGCCCATCTGCACCGCCTGGTGGACGCCAAGGTCGGCAGGCTGCTCGCCGCCCTGGGTGACCCGGCCGATCCGCAGTCGTTGCGCTCGCGCACCGTGATCGTGCGCACCTCGGACCACGGCGAGATGGCGCTCTCCCACGGCGGGCTGCGGCAGAAGATGTTCAACGCCTACGAGGAGTCGCTGCGCGTGCCCTTCGTGGTGTCGAATCCGGCGCTGTTTCCCGAGCCGCGCTCGAGCGACGCGCTCGTGTCGCTGGTCGACGTCGTGCCGACGATGCTCGCCCAGGCCGGAACGGAGCTGCCGCCGGCGCGCTTCCACGGGCACGACCTCGGCCCGCTGCTGCGCGGCGAGCAGGAGTCGGTGCGCGACGCCGTGCTCTTCACCTACGACGACCACCAGGCCGGCACGGCGTTCCAGGACGCGCCGGGGCAGCCGAACCGGATCCGCTGCATCCGCGACCGGCGCTGGAAGTACGCGGTCTATCTCGATCCGCGCGGCCGCGCCGCTCCCGAGTACGAGCTCTACGACCTGGAGGCGGACCCGTTCGAGGCGCGCAACCTGGTGGACAAGCGCACGGGGCGCGGGCGGACCGACGAGGCGCTCTCGCAGCTTCCGCGGCTGCACCGGCGGCTCGAGCGGGCATGCGTCGAGACCGGCACGCTGGCGCCCGAGCTGCCGAGCCGCAACGGCGCCGCGGCCTAGCCCCGGAACGAACGACAGCCTCGAATCGACACCTGCGGGGGCGAATCGTGCGAACGCCGGAGCTTCCCGTCGATATGCGACGGAAAAGTCTCGACCTCGCGGATCTGGCCGCGCGCCAGCACGGCGTCGTGGCGTACTGGCAGCTCATCGCACTCGGGCTCTCGCCCGAGGCGATCCAGCGGCGAGTGAGCGCCGGCCTCCTTCATCGCCTCCATCGCGGGGTCTACGCGGTCGGGCACCGACGGCTCAGCCGGCACGGGTGGATCATGGCCGCCGTTCTGGCCCATGGTCCGGAGGCGGTCGCGAGCCATCGCACGGCGGCCTGGCTCTGGGGTCTCCTGCCACAACGGGGCTCGGCTGTGTGGGTGACCGTTCCCTCCACCGGCAGGGCGAAGCGGAAGGGCATCGTGCTCCACCAGGTGCGCGAGCTCCACGAGAAAGACCGGGCAACCAGGGACGGCATCCCGGTGACAGCGCTCGGGCGCACCCTCATCGATGTCTTTTCATCCGAGACTGAAGAGCGCACCGAGCGTGCACTCGAGCAGGCGGAACGGTTGGGCCTGTTCGACAGCCGGACGATCGACGAAGCGTGCGAGCGGACGCCCACGCGGAAGGGCGTCAGGCAGATTCGCACCCGATTGAGAGAACACCGCGCGCCCGCCATCACCCGCTCCGCCTTCGAGCGCAACTTCCTCATCTTCTGCCGCAAACACAACCTGCCTGCGCCGGAAATGAACGCCTGGGTCCACGGCTACGAGCTGGATGCCGTGTGGCGAGACCAGAAGCGCGCCGTCGAGCTCGACGACTACTACACGCACGGCAGCAGGCGGACCTTCGAGAGCGACCGCAGCCGCGACTCGAAGCTCAACTCGGTCAAGTGGCGCGTGGTCCGCGTCACACCGGCACGGCTGAAGGCGGAGCCGGCGGAGCTGGCCGCCGAGCTCCGCCTGATGCTCAGCCTGCGGTGAGGTAGTTGTAGACCTCGGCGTAGGTGACCTTCGGCGGGCCCTGGATCCCGGCCTCCGCCGTCAGTGGGGCGATCGTCGACTCGGAGTACCTCTCGAACTCCTCCTTGGACTCCCAGACGTCGGTCACGCGGATGCCGCCGTTCGTCTGAGTGACCCAGTGGAAGAGACCGCCCTTCGCGCCGGGGCCGCCGTGCGAGAAGCCCATCTTGCCGATGACCTCGTCGTACTGCTCGAGGCTCGTGTCCTCGAAATCCATGATTACTGCGACCGGCATAGCTCCACCTCCGTAGGGTTTCCGGCCAATTCGCGCGCGGGGCGCGAATGGATCACCAGGAGGCAGGGTTGAAGAGGTTCGTCTTCGCCATCGCCGTTGCCGGCGTGGCGCTAATCGGCACGGCAACAGCGAGCGCGGCGCAGATCGACGTGCTGTCGGATCGCGCGGATCTGATCTCGGGCGGCGACGCGCTCGTGGCGGTCACGCCGGCCAACGCGAAGGTCACGCTCAACGGCCGCGACATCACGAGCGAGTTCGCGAACCGGCCGAACGGCCGCTACGAGGGGCTAGTCACGGGGCTGAGCCTGGGCGGCAACACGCTGTCGGCGGCGGGCGCGAGGGCGACGATCCTCAACCACCCGATCGGCGGCCCGGTGATCGCGGGCCCACAGGTGAAGCCGTGGATCTGCCAGAACGGCTCGTCCGACCCGCAGTGCAACGCGCCGACGACCTACTCGTACCAGTACAAGTCCTCGTTGACCGGCCAGCTCCAGGCGTACGACCCGTCGAGCCCGCCGTCCGACGTGGCCACAACCACGACCGACCAGGGCGTCACCGTGCCGTTCATCGTCCGGACCGAGACGGGCTACGAGGACCGCGACCAGTACCAGATCACCACGCTCTACCAGCCCGGCCAGGCGTGGCAGCCGTGGGCACCGCAGAGGCAGTGGAACCACAAGCTGCTGATCACCCACGGCGCAAGCTGCGGGATCGATCACCAGTCGGGCACGGCGCCGAGCACCACGGGCGACACGGAGGGCCTCGGCGGCAGTCCCACGACGGCGCTCGGCCTCGGCTTCGCCGTGATGTCCACCGCTCTCGACAACGCCGGCCACAACTGCAGCCTGCTGACCGAGGCGGAGTCGCTGATCATGGCCAAGGAGCACCTGGTCGAGAGCTACGGCGAGCTGCGCTACACGATCGGCACCGGCTGCTCGGGCGGGTCGCTCGTGCAGCAGCAGGTGGCGAACGCCTACCCCGGCATCTACCAGGGCATCCTGCCGCAGTGCAGCTTCCCGGACGCGTGGTCCACCGGCCAGCAGCTCGTGGACTACCACCTGGACCGCGCCTACTTCGAGAACCCGGCGAAGTGGGGGACCGGGGTGGCGTGGACGCCCGCCCAGATCGCGGCCGTGGAGGGCCATCCGAACCACGTCAACGCGATCATCCTGGACTCCCTCTACTGGACCGCGCTGGGCGATCCGACCAATCCCTGCGCGGGCGTGTCCGACTCGGAGCGCTGGTCTGCGAGCAACCCGAAGGGCGTGCGCTGCACGCTGGCCGACTACATGGTCAACGCCCTGGGCAGGCGGCCCGACGGCTACGCCGGCCGCCCGCTCGACAACGTGGGCGTGCAGTACGGGCTCACCGCGCTTCAGCAGGGGCTGATCACGCCGGCGCAGTTCGTGGACCTGAACGCGAAGATCGGCGGCGGCGACATCAACACCCAGCCCACCGCCGAGCGCACCGCGGCCGACGAGCCGGCGCTCGCCAACGCGTACAAGGGCGGCCTCGTGAACGAGGCCAACAACCTGAAGAACGTGGCGATCATCGACCTGCGCGGCACCGACCAGGGCGAGTTCCACGACGTCTACCGCGCGTTCGCGATCCGGGCGCGGCTCGAGCAGCAGAACGGGACCTTCGCCAACCAGGTGATCTGGGAGGGCGTGGTGCCGCTGCTCGGCGACGTGAGCTACACGACGCAGGGACTGCTGGCGATGGACCGCTGGCTGTCGGCGGTCGAGAAGGACGGCAGCGCCAGGCCGCTGTCGCAAAAGATCATCGGCGACAAGCCGGTGGACGTCCACGACCAGTGCACCGACGGCATCGGCCAGGTGATCCCGAGCCAATCCGTCTGCCAGCTCATCAACCCGGTCTTCTCCACGCCGCGGATCGTGGCGGGCGAGTCGATCGCCACCGACGTGCAGAAGTGCGGGCTGAAGCCGCTCCGCCGCAGCGACTACCTGCCGGGCGTGCAGTTCACCGACGACGAGTGGGCGCAGCTCCAGAAGGCGTTCCCGGCGGGCGTCTGCGACTGGAGCAAGCGCGGCGTGGATCAGCGGCCGACGCTGTCCTGGCGCACCTACCAGGACGCGAAGGGGAACGTGATCTACGGCGGCACGTCGCTCGGGCCGGCGCCGTCCGGATCGGGCGGAGGATGGTCGAGTTCCGCGTTCTCCTCCTGGCTGTCGGGTTGACTTGACGGGCCGGGGTCACGGAAACTTCCGCGACCCTGTGCCCCGTCCGCGACGTCTGAGTACCCATCTGGTCCTGCCGCTCGTCCTGCTGGTGAGCGGGGCCGCGGCGACCACCGCCGCGGCCGCGCCGCTGACCCTGCAGAGCGTGCGCGTGGACAAGACCGGGATGCTCTTCCCCGAGGACTGGGCGATACCGGACTCGGGCGGCACCGCGAGCTTCAGCCCGAAGGAGGGGACGACCTCGTACGCGTTCCCGCTGCCGCAGTCGATCCCCGACGGCGGCGCCAGCTTCAACATCACCGCCGACGCGCGCTCCACGGGCTCGGACGCGGTGTCGGCCACCATCGGCGTGGACGGCGACGCGGTGAAGCGCGGGCCCGTGGTGGCCACCGCGAACGCGGGGGCGAACAGCAGCGCTCGCGCCGTGAAGACGGTGAAGCTGGTGCGCACGCCGCTCGGCGTGGCGATCGTGCGGCTCGCCCTGCTCGACGGCCCCCGCTACACGTACACCTACACCGGCCCGGGGATGACGCCGAGCATCGACTGCGGCGCCGGGGCCGGCGCGGCGTCCGTGACCGTCGACTGCCTGTCGGACGACGTGGCCTACCACAAGAAGGGCCGGCCCCCGAGCGAGTGGCTGCGGCTCGACGAGACCACGGTGTTGCACAACGGCGACCAGGTGAGCGCGAGCGCCGACGGCGTGGTCACGCTCGTGTTCCCGAACGGCAGCCAGGTGGTGCTCCAGCACAGCGCGCAGATCCAGATCCTGTCGAACAGCTCGCTGCTGCTCGGCATGGGGGAGATCGCGGTCACCGCCGGCCCCAAGGGCCTGAAGCTGAAGACGACTACCTACAGGGCCAGCGCAAGGAGCAGCGCGTTGACCGCGTTCTACGACCCGGGCTCGAGGTCCGGGATCGTGTCGACGAGGGCGGGCACGGCGACGGTGGATCCGCTGGGCAAGAGGCTGAAGACCGCCAAGGTGGGGGCGCGCAAGGAGGTGGAGGTCACGGCGAAGTCGATCTCCAAGCTCGCCAAGACCGGCCGGGCCGGCGCGCGCGGCGGCGTGAACCGGATGAAGGCGTTCGAGCTCGTGGCGAAGATCGTGTCCCGCTACAACGGCCCCTGCAGCGCGCGGACGCTGCACTCCAACGGCATGGCGATCACGCCGTCGGGCAGCGGCTGGAAGGTGGTCGTAAAGCTGGCGGGCGGGCTGAAGGGATCGGCCGCCTGGAAGGTGCACGGCAAGAGGACGGGCGCGATGAACGCCGTGGCGTCGAAGCTGATGAAGGGGTGCGCGTCCTCGGCGTCCGCACGAGCGGCGGCGGCGAGCCCGCGCAGGTGCGGCAACGTGCGCTTCGACCAGGAGCTGAAGCCGGACGACAGGGGCCTCTTCGGGGCCTTCCGCATCCGCTCGACGCACGCGACCTGCGCGACCGCGAAGAAGATCGCCAGGAAGTACGTGCTGGCTCCCGAGGGCGTCAACCGCAGGAGCACGCCGATTGGGAGCTGGACCTGTACCTGGAGACCGGCGCCGGTGGCGCAGCAGGTCTACGCGAGCTGCAGGCGGCGGACCGCCCGCATCACGTTCGTGGACAAGGTCCCGAACGGTTAGGCGGCTTGCTCTTCGCTGCAGCCCGGGAAGCCGCGCGCGGCGAGCCACTCGACGAGCGCATCCGGGGGGATCGGCCGGCTGAGGTGGTAGCCCTGGGCGATCGGGCAGCCGAGCGCGTCGAGCTCGTCCCAGATCTCCTGCGTCTCCACGCCCTCGGCCACCACGGTCAGGCCGAGGTTGCCGCCGAGGTCGATGATCGAGCGCACGATCGTGGCGGAGTCCTCGCTGCTCGCCATGTCCATGACGAACGAGCGGTCGATCTTGATCTCGCTCACGGGGAGCCGCGTGAGGTACGCGAGCGACGAGTAGCCGGTGCCGAAGTCGTCGATCGAAAGCTCGATGCCGAGCGCCGACAGGCGCTCGATCACGTCGCGGGTGCGCACCGGGTCGGCGATCATCGTCGACTCGGTGAGCTCGAAGCGGAGCATGCCCGCGTCCACGTTCCAGCGGCCGAGCAGCTCCTCTACCTGGTTCGGGAACTGCGGGTCGAGCAGGTTGCGGGTGGAGAGGTTCACCGCGATGGGCAGGTGCATTCCACGGTCGAGGAACTGGCGCGCCTGTGCGAGCGCCTCCTCGATCACGCGCAGCGTCAGGGGGACGATCAGGCCGGTCTGCTGGGCCAGCGGGATGAACGCATCGGGGTAGATCAGGCCGCGCTCGGGGTGCTGCCAGCGCAGCAGCGCCTCCACGGACTCGATCTCGCCGCTGCCGACCCGCGCCTTCGGCTGGTAGAAGAGCACGAGCTCGCGCTCCTCGATCGCGCGCCGCAGCTCGCCCACCAGCATCACCCGGGTGGGGTCGCGGTGGTCGAACGCCTCGTCGTAGAAGACGTATGAGGAGTTGCCCTCCTTGGCGCCGTACATCGCCACGTCGGCGCGCTGGAGCAGCGTCTCCACGTCGCGGCCGTCGTCGGGGTAGATCGCCACGCCGATCGACGCCTCGACCGAGAGCGGCAGGCCCTGCACGGTCACCGGGCGCTCCACCGCCTGGCAGATCCGCTCGATCGCGGGGATCGCCTCCTCGCGGCCGTCGGTCTTGCGCAGCAGGATCCCGAACTCGTCGCCGCCGAGGCGGGCCACGGTGTCGACCGCGCGCACGGCATGGCCCACGCGCGAGCCGAGCTCGGCGAGGAGCACGTCGCCGGCGTGGTGGCCCAGCGAGTCGTTGACCTCCTTGAAGTTGTCGAGGTCCATCACGAGCACCGCCACCTGGGAGCTCTCCCGCTCGGCCTCGCGGATGGCCTGCTCGATCCGCTCGTTGAAGAGCGTGCGGTTGGCCAGCCCGGTGAGCGCGTCGTGCAGCGCCTGGTGCTGGTTCAGCTCGGACTGGCGGACCAGCGCCTGCTCGGCCAGCTTGCGCTCGGTGATGTTCTCGATCATCGAGTGCACGAAGCGCGGGTTGCCGTCGGCGTCGCGCTCGAGCACCGCGGTGGTCTGCCCCCAGATGATCTTGCCGTCCTTGCGGTGGTAGCGGCGCTCGAACTGGTAGGTGTTGCAGTCGCCGGCCATCATCTGGTCGAACCGCGCGATGCTCTCCTCCAGGTCGTCCTGGTGCATGAAGTTGCGGAAGCTGACGCCGACCATCTCGCCGGCCGTGTAGCCGAGCATCTCCTCGACCGCCGGGTTCAGGTCCACCACGTCCCCCTCGGTGTCCGAGCGGACGATGCCGATGGAGGCGCCGTCGAAGAGGGCGTTGAAGCGCGAGAGCGCCTCGATCTCGGCACGGCGCGCCTCGTACTCCGCCACGTGGCTGACCGCCGCGGAGAGCACCACCGAGAGCATCTCCAGCGTCTGCCGGTCCTCCTCGGTGAGCCGCTTCGCGGTATCGCGGTTCATCACGTTCACCACGCCGACCACGCGCGGGCCCTGGAACAGCGGCACGCAGATCAGCGACGTGTCGCCCACCGCGCGCTGCATCTCGCGGTTGAGCCTGTGGTCGTTCTCGCAGTCTTCGATCAGGAGCGGCTGACCGGTCTCGATCGCATGTTTGGCCACGCTGGTCGCGAGGGGTCGGCGGCGGTGCCCCTTCTCGGCGATGCCGACGGCGTCGCGCGTGACGAGCTCATCCCCGTCGACGAGGCAGAGCATCGCTCCCTCGGCGCCCGTGATCGAGCGCGAGCGGTCGAGCACGATGCGCGTCATCTCCGCCAGGTCATTTCCGGCAGCGGCAATCTCTCGCTGCGTCTGGAAGATGCGCGAGAGGCGCTCGGTGTCGTCTCGGTGGCTGCGCGCCAAGGTGGGCTCCCCTACATGCGAGTTTTCGGCTGCTCGGGGCCTTGTCTTTAACGCCGACACGCCAGTTCCTGACCTTGTAGTCAGGAAGTGATAGGCTCGCGCGCTTGGCGGCTGGGTCCTCATCTGAGCTGAGTGCCGCGGCGCTGCGGCATCTCTGGCTGCATTTCACGTCGATGGGCGGCTACCAGGACGGTGAGCTGCCGATCATCGTGCGCGGCGACGGCTGTTACCTCGAGGACATCCACGGGCGCCGCTACCTGGACGCGCTGGCCGGCCTGTTCGCTGTGAACATCGGCTACGGATTCGGTGAGGAGATGGGCGAGGCGGCGGCCGCGCAGATGCGCGAGCTGCCCTATTACACGAACTGGACCTACGCCCACCCGCGCGCGATCGAGCTGGCCACCGAGGTCGCCTCGATCGCGCCCGGCGACCTCAACCGCTGCTTCTTCGTCTCGGGCGGATCCGAGGCGGTGGAGGCGGCGTGGAAGCTCGCGCGCCAGTACCACGCGGCGCGCGGCGAGCGGCGCTGGAAGGTGATCGCGCGGCGCACCGCCTACCACGGCACCACGATGGGGGCGCTCACGCTGACCGGCATCGCCGAGCTGCGCGCCCCGTTCGAGCCGTTGGTGCCCGACGCGATCCACGTGCGCAACACCAATCGCTACCACCGCCCGGCCGGCGAGACCGAGGAGGAGTTCACCGCCCTGCTGCTCGAGGACCTCGAGGAGAACATCCAGGAGGCCGGGCCCGACACGGTGGCCATGGTGATCATGGAGCCGGTGCAGAACGCGGGCGGCTCGTACACGCCGCCGGCCGGCTACTTCGCGGGCGTGCGCGAGATCTGCAGCCGCCACGGCATCCTGCTCTGCGCCGACGAGGTGATCTGCGGCTTCGGCCGGCTCGGCGCCTGGTTCGGATCGGAGCGCTACGACATCAAGCCCGACCTGATGACCTCGGCCAAGGGGCTGTCCTCGGCTTACGCGTCGATCGGCGCACTGGTCACCGCCGACCACGTGATGGAGCCGTTCCTCGAGAAGGGCGCGATGTACTCGCACGGCATCACGTTCGGCGGCCATCCCGTGCAGTGCGCGGTGGCGCTGAAGAACATCGAGATCATGAAGCGCGAGCGCGTGGTCGAGCACGTGGCGGAGACGCAGGACCAGTTCCGCGCGACCCTGGCGCCGCTGCTCGATCTGCCGATCGTGGGCGACCTGCGCGGCACCGGCTTCTTCTACGCGCTCGAGCTCGTGAAGGACAAGGAGACCAAGGAGGCCTTCACCGAGGAGGAGTGCGACCGGCTGCTGCGCGGCTTCCTGTCGCCGCGCCTGTACGAGCGCGGGCTGATCTGCCGCGCCGACGACCGCGGCGATCCGGTCATCCAGCTGTCGCCGCCACTGGTGGCGGGGCAGGCGGAGTTCGACCAGATCGCCACGATCCTCGGTGACGTCCTGCAGGAGGCGTGGAGCGAGCTCTAGCTCGCCGCCTCGGCCCGGGCGAATGCCGGAGCGGGCTCGGGGGGACGGCGCACCGCGACGATCGCCACCAGGAGGCCGAGCGCGAGCAGGATCGTGGAGCCGGTGAGAGACGACGCCACGCCGTGCGCGAGCTCGAGTTTCGCGAGGCCGCCGGGTGAGACGCCGGCGGGCGGCTGCTCCGCCACGCTGCGGCTCGCCGACGCGAACACGGTCACGAGGATGCTGAGACCGAGCGCGCCGCCGAGCTGGTGGGCGGTGTTCACGAGCCCCGATGCGGCGCCGGCGTCATCGGGCGCGACGCCCGCGATGCCCGCCGCGGTGAGCGGCGTCAGCGCCAGGCCGATGCCGACGCCCATCAGCACCAGCGGGACCGCGATGCCGGGGAAGTAGGGCGTGCTGTCTCCCAGCCGGCTCAGCCACGCCATGCCCGCCAGGTCGAGCGCGAGCCCGCCGACCAGCAGCCGCTCGCTGCCGATCCGGCCGGTGAGCCGCGGCACGACCCGGATCATCGCGAACATCACGATCGTCATCGGCAGGAACGCGAGCCCCGCGGCCAGCGGGCTGTAGCCGAGCGCTCCCTGCATGAACTGGGTCAGGAAGAAGAACATCGCGAACATCGCGCTGACCACGAGGATGCGGGTGACGTAGGCACCCGAACGCTCGCGGCTCGCAAAGAGGCGGAGCGGCGTGATCGGCTGCTCGGCGCGCATCTCGTTGAACACGAAGCCGATCAGCAGCACGGCGCTCAGGGCGAACGACGCGACGGTGACGCTGTCACCCCAGCCGTCGGATGCCGCGCGCACGAATCCGTACACGAGCGTGGTCATGCCGAGCGTCGAGGTGGCGGCGCCGGCCACGTCGAAGCTGCCGTCGCGGCGCTCGGTCTCCGGCAGGAAGCGGGGCGCGGCCCAGATCAGGGCGGCGCCGACCGGCACGTTGAGGAAGAGGCCCCAGCGCCAGGACACCCAGTCGGTGAGCATCCCGCCGAGCACGAGCCCGACGCTGCCGCCGCCGGCGGCCACCGCGCTGTACCAGGCGAGCGCACGCACGCGCTCGCGGCCCTCGCGGAAGCTGACCATCAGCAGTGAGAGAGATGCCGGGGCGGCGATCGCCGCGCCCACGCCCTGCACCGCGCGGGCGCCAAGCAGCCAGGCGGGGGACTGGGCCACTCCGGCGAGCATCGACGCGCCGGTGAACAGCGCGATGCCGAACACGAACGTCCGGCGCCGGCCGAGCAGGTCGCCCGCGCGGGCGCCGAGCAGCATCAGCCCGCCGAAGGTCAGCGTGTACGCGTTCTGGACCCACGACAGGTTGGTTGACGAGAAATGGAGCGCGCTGTGGATCTTCGGCAGAGCCGTGATCACTATCGAGACGTCGAGGATGATCATCAGGTACGAGGCGCAGATGATCAGCAGCACCGCCGCCTGCGGCGCGCGTTGAAGACGGGACAACAAGAGGCCTTCTCCTTCGATTGGAAGGGCGCTAAACTGGAGGCATCCTCCGGAACATGTGGAGGGAGCCTCCGGTTAATATACGGAGGCACCCTCCGTTTGTCAAGGCCCAAGAAGGTTCGCGATGAGCAGCACCGACGTAACCCACATCTCCCAGCGCCCCAAGCGGGCGGACGCTCAGCGCAACTACGACAAGCTGATCGCGGCCGGGCGCGAGGCGTTCACCGAGAAGGGCTCGGACGCGTCGCTGGAGGACATCGCGCGCCGCGCGGGAGTGGGCATCGGCACGCTCTACCGGCACTTCCCCACGCGGCAGGCCCTGCTCGAGGCGGTGTACGTCGAGGAGGTCGAGGCTCTGTGCCGGTCAGCAGACGAGCTCGACGGTGAGGAGCCCTGGGACGCCCTCGTCGCGTGGCTGCACCGCTTCGTGGACTACGTCGGGACGAAGACCGCCCTCGCCGATCAGCTCTTCGAGTACTTCGACCGCGACGCCCCGTTCTTCGCGACCTGTCGCAACGCGTTCTACTCGACCGGCGGGCCGCTGCTCGAGCGCGCGCAGGAAGCCGGCGCGGTTCGTACCGACATCAGCCTCGACGAGGTGCTGCACCTGGTGGCCGGGATCACGAAGGTGAACGCGGGCGGGCCGGAGGCCACCAGGCGGCTGCTGGACCTCGCGCTCGACGGCCTCCGCTACAAGGGCTAGCGTCGCGCGGTCGCGTCGACCGCGACCGCGCCCCACTCACCGGCCAGCACGGGATTCAGCTCGAGCAGCTCGAGGCCGGAGTCGAGCAGCAGCTCGCCCACCTGCGCGGCCAGCTTCGCCAGCGCGCCCAGGTCGGCCGCCGCGGTGCCACGCCCGCCGCTGAGAAGCGACGCGCCGCGCAGCGACAGCAGCGCGCGCTCGACGCGCGGCCGGCGCGCCGGCAGCGGGACGATCGCCACATCGTCGAGCAGCTCGGTCCAGATGCCGCCGAGGCCGACGATGAGCGCCGGCACGATGCCGTCGCGGCGGGCGGCCACGATCACCTCCACACCGGGCGGCGCCATGCGTTCGACCAGCATGCCGCCGCCGTCGATCGACAGCTCGCTGAGGCGCCGGTACGCCTGCCGCACCTCGTGCTGGGAGCGCAGGTCGAGCTCGATCGCGCCCAGCTCGCTCTTGTGCTGGATCGCCGGGCTCGAGAGCTTGAGCACCACGGCGCCGCCCCCGAGCGAGTCGAACGCCTCCACCGCCTCGATCTCGCCCCGCACGAGCCGGCCCTCCACCACGCGCGCGCCGGCCTCGCGCAGCAGCGCCTTGGCCTCGTGCTCGGCGAGCCAGCGCGCGCGCGATGGCCCGAGACCCGAGACCCGAAACCCGAGACCCGCGCTGCGGCAGGCATTCGCGATCGCCCGCAGGCGCGCCGGGTCGCCGCGCTCGTCGCTGAGCGCGGCCGCGCAGCGCACGCCCGTGCGGAGTCCCGCCGCCGCGGCACGCCGTGCTCGGCGAAGCGCCAGGCGGCGGCGTCGTCGAGCAGCTCGGGCAGCGTGGAGGAGACCATCGTGGGCACGCGGCACAGGGCGGCGCCGGC
>DATNBJ010000254.1:0-3373 GCA_035572055.1 Thermoleophilaceae bacterium
CCGGCGATCTCGACCCGCAGCACCCCCGCCCCCTCGAGGCCGGCGAGCGCGCGCCGCACCGCGTCGACCTCGTCTTGCGCGTGGTGGAACAGCCGCAGCGTGCTCGCCTGGCGCAGGTGGGCGATGCCACGGCGCACGTTCTCCGCGGTCTTGGCGCCGAAGCGCGGGAGCGCCGCCAGGCGGCCATCGCCCGCGGCTGCCTCCAGCTCGGCGAGCGACTCGATCCCGAGCAATTCGTGGATCTGCCGCACCTTGGCGGCCCCCAGACCGGGAATGCGGAGCATCTCCGCCAGGCCGGGCGGCAGCTGCTCGCGCAGCTCGTCGAGCACGCTCGAGCGGCCCGTGGCGAGGAGCTCCGACCGGGCGGCGTGCTGCATCGCGCGAACGCGAGACGCCTTCTCTCCTTTGACCACGAGGAACGCAGCGAGCTGGTCGAGCGTCTGGCGGACGGCTTGCTTGTCCATTCGGGTCCGATCAACCTAACCGCTCAATGGTGGGGCAGGAACCCGCCCAACGCCTGCTCGAAAGCCTGCGTCGCCTCGACGTGCGGCGCATGCCCCGTGGCCAGCTCGATCACGCCCGTGGAGAGCAGCGCCGCGGTCTCGCGGGCGGCTTCGAGGGGCATGGGGTCGTAGACGCCGTGCAACAGCAGCGAGCGGGGAGCGGTACCGTTCGGAAAGGTTCGCTGGATCCGGTCGCGCAGGTCGTAATCCCCCAGGCTGTCCCAGACGGCCTTCCGCGTCCGCTCGGTGACGCGAAACGGGGTCATCTCCCTCGCGCTGCTCGGGTCGCGAAAATACCCGGCGACGGATAGCGCGAACGCGATGCGGCGATACTTTTCGGGATCGGTCCGGGAGAGGCCGGACGCGACGAGGTCGGCGCGGCCGCGCGCGATCCACGGCTGGGCCATGCGGGCCGCGAAGCGGCGCTCGAACTCGTCGCGCCACGCGGCCGTTGCCGGTGCCGACGAGACGAGCGCGAGCCGGGCAATCCGATCGGGATGCTCGAGCGCGTAGAGCAGGGCGAGCAGGCCACCCCACGAATAGCCGACCAGGGTGAGGCGGTCGAGCTGCCAGTGGCCGCGCAGGGCCTCGAGGTCGGCCACGTGCTCCCGCCAGCCCACCGGCATGTCGCGCGGGACTGGTGACCGGCCGCCGCCGCGCTGGTCGTAATAGAGGAGGGCGCGGCTCCCTCCGCGAGCTGGTCGTACTGGGGGAGCAGGTAGTCGTGATGGGCGCCCGGGCCGCCGTGCAGCACGACCACGGGCGGGCCATGTCCCACGCGTCGCGTGTAGAGCCGGACGCCGTTCAGCTCGACCGTCGTTTCCGTGGCCGCTTCTGGCATCGCGTCTCAACTTAACCGTTCGCGAGGATGAAGCCGCTTCGCTTACCAGCCGCCCGCCCCGGGCTCGCCGACATCGCGATCCTCTGCCTCGTGGGCGGGGTCATCGCCACCGTGGTCGCGTTCGCGCGCGAGTTCCAGGCGCCGTTCGCGCAGGCGGTGCAGATCGACCTGCGCCCCGAGGCGCTGCCGCGTTACACGCTGTATTCGCTGTCTCGCGGCGTCGCGGCGCTCGTGATCTCGTATCTCTTCGCGCTGGGGTTCGGGTGGGTGGCGGCGAAGTCGCGCGCCGCCGAGCGGCTGCTGCTGCCGCTGCTCGACATCCTCCAGAGCATCCCGGTGCTCGGCTTTCTCCCCGGCCTCGTGCTCGGCCTGATGTCGCTGTTCCCGGCGCGCAATATGGGGCTCGAGCTCGCGGCGATCCTGATGATCTTCACCGCGCAGGCGTGGAACCTGGCGCTCTCGTTCTACGGCTCGCTCAAGGCGCTGCCGCAGCCGCTGCGGGACGCGTCCAAGGTCGCGGGGTGGCCCCCCGGCCGGACCTTCCGACAGCTCGAGGTGCCCGCCGCGGCACAGGGGCTCGTGTGGAACGGGATGTTGTCGATGGCCGGGGGCTGGTTCTTTCTCATGGTGAACGAGGCGTTCCGCCTCGGCGATCACGACTACCGCCTCCCCGGCATCGGATCGTTCATGAGCGTCGCCCTCGACCAGGGTAACGGCCGGGCGATGGCGCTCGCGATCGCCGCCATGGTCATAATGATCGTGTGCGTTGACCAGCTCCTGTGGCGGCCGCTGGTCGTGTGGGTCGAGAAGTTCCGGCTGGACGAGAGCAGCGACGGCGGGCCGGCGCCGTCGTCGTGGGTACTCGACTTCCTGCGACGGGCGCGGCTGCCGCGCCGCGCGGCCCTGTTGCAACGGCGCGCCTACCGCCAAGCCCGCCGGGCGGCGCGGCCGCTCGAGCGGCCGTTCCGCGCCGTGGGCCCGGTGATCCTGCGGGCTCCCCGATTCGCGTTCGGGCATCGAATCGCGCGGGTGCTGGCAAGCGGGCTGGCGATACTGGCCGTCGCGGCCGCCGCCGTGTGGGGCGCCTGGCGCCTGTGGCAGCTGCTCGCGCAGCTCGGGTGGGCGGATTGGGGCCAGCTCGCCTCGGCCGCCGCACTTACGTTCGTCCGCGTGATGGGTGCGGTGATCGTGTCCACGGCGTGGGCCCTGCCTGCGGGGGTGGTGATCGGCCGCTCGCCGCGCATCGCGCGTGCCCTGCAGCCGGTGATTCAAGTCGTGGCGTCGTTCCCCGCGCCCATGCTCTTCCCGCTCGTCATCATCTTGTTCGAGCGGATCGGCATCGGCCTGGGGCTCGGTGCGGTCGCCCTGATGGTGCTGGCCGGCCAATGGTATATCCTCTTCAACGTGATCTCCGCCGTGGCCGCGATTCCGCAGCAGCTCAAGGACGCCACCACGGCGTTCCGGCTGCCCCGGTGGGAGCGCTGGCGCGTGCTGTACCTGCCGGCCGCGGCCCCCGCGCTCGTCATGGGATGGGTCACCGCCGCTGGCGGAGCGTGGAACGGCTCGATCGTGGCCGAATACATCCAGGCCGAAGGCGTGCTGCGGACCACCAGGGGACTGGGGAGCCTGATCAGCGATGCCACCGCGCATGCCAACTTCCCCCTGTTGGCGGGTGGGATCGCCCTGATGAGTCTCGTCGTGGTGGGTTGGAACCGCATCGTCTGGCGCTCGCTCATGGAGTGGGCTCGGACGCGCTTCGGGTACGCGCAATGACGCCGGGCCCCGTGTTGCTCGAGGCGCAGCATGTGACGCAGCGCTTCCGACTCCCGAACGGCCAGAACCTCGAGGCGCTGCGCGACGTGTCGCTCGGCGTGCGCGAGAACGAGGTCGTGGCCCTGGTCGGGCCGTCCGGATGCGGCAAGAGCACGCTGCTCCGCCTGTTCGCCGGGCTGGCCCGTCCGGTGGACGGGAAGGTGTTGTACCGCGGCCGCCCACTCGACGGCGTGCTCGGCGCCGCGGCGATGGTGTT
>DATNBJ010000255.1:0-6849 GCA_035572055.1 Thermoleophilaceae bacterium
GATCTCCTCGGCGCTCAGCCCGGCGGTGAGGCCGAGCCGCTCGTGGTGGCCCCACTCGTAGTCCGAGCCGCAGTTGTGGGCCACGCGCAGGATCACGAGCTCGGTCTCCGCGCGCGGCAGCCGGCCGCCCGGCATCAGCGCCCCGGCGAAGCGCAGCCAGCGGCGGAACAGGCGTGGGTTACGCGCCAGCGTCGTGAAGATCCGCGGCGGCGGCCCGCCCGCCGCCGCACCGATTGCGCCCGCGATGAGCGCGTTCACACGGCCGATCTCCGCCGCATCGCCCGGCGGGATCCGTGGCGCTTGGCTCGTCACCGGCGGCAGGCTAGGCGCTGCTGGGCGATCGCGGCGCCAGATGCGCGTGCACGAACTGCACCGCCATCGCGCCCTCGCC
Source organism: Thermoleophilaceae bacterium (assembly GCA_035572055.1). GTDB lineage: Bacteria > Actinomycetota > Thermoleophilia > Solirubrobacterales > Thermoleophilaceae > JAICJR01. Next base: position 392 of record DATNBJ010000255.1, read on the forward strand.
CACGGCGGTGGCGCACCTCTTCGTGGATCCCGAGCGCACGTCGCCGGCGGCGAACACCCCCGGCACGCTCGCCTCCAGCAGGGTCTCGCTGCCGGCCGCGGCGCCGGTGAGCACGAATCCGTGCTCGTCGCGGCTCACCACGTCGTCCAGCCACTCGGTGCACGGCAGCGCACCCAGGAAGAGGAACAGGAACGAGAACGGCAAGCGCTCGCCCGTCTTCAGGGTGACCGCCTCGAGCTCCCCGTCGCTTCCGTGCAGCTCGGCGATCTCGCTGCTGTCGCGCACGACCACGCCGTAGCGGTCGAGCTCGCGGATCAGGTAGTCGGACATCGTCTCCCGCAGATCCGCCCGCCGGTGGAGCAGCGTCACCAGCGCACCGCCGCGCGCGAGCCAGACGGCCGCCTGCCCGGCGGAGTTGCCGCCGCCCACCACCGCCACGCGCGAGGCGCCGCAGAGCTGTCCCTCCACCGGCCCGGCCGCGTAGAAGACCGTGATCCCCTCGTAGTCGGCCAGGCCGTCCACGGGGAGCCGCCGGTACCGCGCGCCGGTGGCGAGCAGCACCGCGCGCGCGGCGATCTCGCGGTCGTCCTCGAGGCGGACGACATGGCGGCCGTTCCCGGGCTCGAGTGAAAGTGCGCGGTAGGGCGTGGCCAGGCGAGCGTCGAACTTCCGCGCCTGGGTCACGGCCCGGCTGGTCAGCTCGTTTCCGCTGATCCCCGCCGGGAAGCCCAGGTAGTTCTCGATCCGCCGGGAGGACCCCGCCTGTCCACCGATCGAGCCGCTGTCGACGATCAGCGTGTCGAGTCCCTCCGAGGCGCCGTAGACCGCGGCGCCCAGGCCGGCCGGTCCCGCGCCCACCACGAGGAGGTCGACCTCCTCCCGCGGCTGGAGCTCGCGGCCGATGCCGAGCGCGCGATGGACCTGGCCGGTCGTGGGGGCGTACAGCTCGATGCCGCCCGGCAGTCGCACGAGCGGCAGGCTGTCCGCGTCGAGGAGGCCCTCGTCGAGTGCAGTCGCGGCGGGATCGGAGCAGCGATTGGTGTCGTGCCAGGTGAACGGAAGCCGGTTCGCGCGCATGTGCTCGACCATCTGCATCGTCGCCTCCGACGAGTGCGGGCCGAAGATCTCGATGCCGATGCCCTGGACCCGCTGCAGCGCCTCGCGCCTGGAGATGAAGGTCGCGAGCAGCATGTCGCTCAGCGGGCCGTCCTCGAACAGGAGCGACCTCAGCACGTCGCGGTCCACGGCGAGGTAGCGAGTGGGCGCCGTCGCCACGGCGGTGAGGAACACCGTCTGGCCCGAGAGCAGGTTCAGCTCGCCGAGGAACCTGCCCGCGCCGTGACGGGTGATCTCGTTGCCCACCGCGTCGACGATGGCGACCTCCCCTTCGAAGATCACGATGAACGGGTAGGTCGCGTCTCCGACGCGGAAGAGGACGTCGCCCACCTCGGCGGTGCGCTCCTCGCCGAGCTCGCGGAGCCTGGACAACTGCGCCGCGGTCAGCGTGGGGCTTGATGGCGCCGCCGGGCCCGAGCTCGTCATGGCTGGAGCGTACTCAGCGGACTGCGCGGCGCCGCCTCGAGGCCAGGGCGAGCGCGAGGGCCGCGCTGCGCGCGCGTCAGAACTCGATCTCCGCGCCGACCGTGATGGTCCGTGTGCGCGGCAGGTGGAAGGCGTCCTCCGGCGACGCGGCGATCAGCGCGGTGGCCAGGAAGAGGTGCTTGCGCCAGCGGCGCATCCCGGGCCGGTTGGTCGGCGTCAGCTCCACCGTGGAGATGAAGAACGTGCAGCCCGAGGGATCGAGCGGCTTCTCCACGCCCGCCTCCGCGAGCGCTCCGAGCAGAGCCGGCACGTTGTGCGCCTCCGCGTAGCCGTACTTCGCGTGCACGAAGAGGACGCCGTCGTCCGCGTAGCCCAGCTCGTCGATGTGCATTCGCTCCTCCGCCCTCACCCGCGGGGCGGGCACGTCCTGGATCCAGAGGATGATCGCCTGCTCCGGCAGCGACTGGAGGTGCTCGACGCAGAGGCGCATCGCCAGCGGCGCGGTGTCCTTGTTGCGGCCCATGAAGACGCCGGTGCCGGTCGTCCGCACCACGGACTTCTCGTTGGCCCGCAGCTCATCGATCAGGTTCGGCAGATCGCCCGCGAGGCGTTTGCGCTGCGCGGTGACCAGCTCCTGTCCACGCGACCACGTGACCATCACCGTGAAGAGCGCCAGGCCGATGAAGATCGGCAACCAAGCGCCGTGCGCGATCTTGCTGAGGTTGGCCCCGAAGAACGCGAGCTCGATCACGAGAAAGAAGGCGGCCCCGGCCCCCACCTGCCACAGCGGCCGCTTCCAGCGGTGCCGTGCGATGAAGAAGAACAGGACCGTGGTGCAGATCACCGTGCCGGTCACCGCGGTCCCGTAGGCGAACGCGAGCTTCGCGGAGCTGCGGAACGCGAGCACGAGCGTCAGCACGGCGATCAGCAGCAGCCAGTTGATCACGGGGACGTACACCTGGCCGTAGGTGCTCTCCGAGGTGTGCACCACGCGCAGCCGCGGCAGGTAGCCGAGCTGTGACGCCTGGTGCGCGATCGAAAAGGTTCCCGAGATCACCGACTGCGAGGCGATCACGGTCGCCAGGGTCGCGAGGATCACCAGCGGGATCAGGCCGGCGTGCGGCATCAGCCGGAAGAACGGCGCCGAGATCGCGCCAGGGGTCTCGAGGATCAGCGCGCCCTGCCCGAGGTAGCAGAGGATGCAGGCGGGGAAGACGAGGAGCAGCCAGGCGCGGGCGATCGCCGGCCGCCCGAAGTGCCCCATGTCCGCGTAGAGCGCCTCCACGCCGGTGAACGACAGGACCACCGCGGTGAGTGAGAAGAAGCCCGTGGTCCCGCTGTGGAAGAGGAAGTCGAACGCGTAGCTCGGGGAGAGCGCCTCGAGCACCGCCGGGTGCATCGCGATCCCGCGGATGCCGAGCGCTGCGACCGTGACGAACCAGACGAGCATCACGGGGCCGAACACGCGGCCCACGCTGCCGCTGCCGAGGCGCTGCAGCATGAACAGGACGACGATGATCGTCACCGTGATCGGGACCACGTAGGTGTGGAGCGAGGACTGGATCGTCTCCGTGCCCTCGACCGCCGACAGCACCGAGATGGCCGGCGTGACCATGCTGTCGCCGAAGAACAGGCCGGCCCCGAAGACGCCCACGGCGGCGAGCAGGAACCGGCGCCGCGTCGAGACGCGGCTCGCCATCTTCCGGACCTGCGAGATCAGCGCCATGATGCCGCCCTCGCCGTCGTCGTCCGCGCTCATCACGAGGCCCACGTACTTGACGGTGGCGATCAGCGTCACCGCCCAGAAGATCAGCGAGGCGAGGCCGAACACGGTCTCGGCGGTCGCCTGGATCGGATGCGGGTCGTCCGGGTTGAACGCCGTCTGGAGGGTGTAGATCGGGCTGGTCCCGATGTCGCCGAAGACGACGCCGAGCGCGGCAACGGTGATCGCCGCACGGCCGAGGTTTTTTCTCGCGGAGCCGGTCACGACGGGCCGTGCGAAGAGGGCTTCGAGTGGAGCTAGCCGGGCTCGAACCGGCGACCTCCTGGGTGCGATCCAGGCGCTCTCCCAACTGAGCTATAGCCCCGTGTGGCACGCACGCGCGCCGGGCTCGTTCATGGTAGCGGCGCAGCGGACCCCGCAGGCCGAATAGAGTCCGACGCCGATGCGAGGACTCGCCCTGCTGCTCGCGCTGGTCGCCCTTGCCCTGCCCGCGGTCGCCGACGCCAAGGTCCGCACGGGTCCGGGGGGCGCCGCGTTCTACAAGCCGCCCGCCCATCTGACCGGCAAGCACGGCGCGCTGATCTGGGTGCACAGGCAGACCGGCTCGGGCGCGCTCAAGCCGGCCGCCTACAACGACCTCGTCCTGTACCGCTCGATCGGCGACAACGGCAAGCCCGTCGCCGTCTCGGGCGCCGTGGCCGTGCCGCGCGGCAAACCGCCGAACGGCGGCTGGCCGGTCCTCACCTGGGCGCACGGCACGACGGGCATCGCCGACACCTGCGCGCCCACGCGCGCGCCGGTGGCCGTGCAGTACGTGAAGCCGGACCTCGGCGACTTCCTCAAGGCCGGCTTCGCCGTGGTCAGCACCGACTACCAGGGGCTCGGCACGCCGGGCACGCACCTCTACCTGATCGGGAAGGACGAGGGGCGCAGCGTGCTCGACATCGTGCGCGCCGCGCGGGCGCTCGACCCGCGGCTCGGCAAGCGCGTGGTGATCGCGGGTCACTCGCAGGGCGGCCACGCCGCGCTCTGGGCGGCGGCGCTCGCGTCGAGGTGGACGCCCGAGCTGAAGGTGGAGGGCACGATCGCCTACGCGCCCGCGTCTCACATCGAGACCCAGGCGCGCGTCTTCCCCTCGCTTCAGACGAGCGCCCTCAGCGGGCTGGCCTCGCTCATCTTCCGCGGCATCGATGCCGCGCACCCCGCCCTGAACCTCGGCGGCCTGCTCACCCCGCAGGCCGCGGCGCTCTACCCGAACACGCTCACCCAGTGCCTCCCCGCGCTCGGCCAGCCCAGCGAGTTCGGAGGCGTGACGGCCAGCGGCTTCTTCCGTGCCGGCGCGGACCTGGAGCCGGCGTTCAAGCTGCTCGGCCAGAACGACCCCGAGCACCTCAAGATCCGCACGCCGCTGTACATCGCGCAGGGCACGGCGGACCAGACGGTGTTCCCCGCCTTCACCGATCAGCTCGACACCCAGCTCACCGCCGCGGGCAGCAAGATCGACTACAAGAAGTACGACGGCATCACGCACGGCGGCATCGTCACGGCCGCCATCAAAGACACTCTCGCCTGGGCACGCGCGCGCTTGCGGTAGTCGCGGGCAGCCGGTTGCAGTCCGGCGCGGAGCGGCGCGCCGAGGCTAGCCTTCCGCTTAGGTACCTGCCCGGATGAGTTTTCGTACCCGCCTGCTCCTCTTCTTCACGATCATCGTGATCGTGCCGATGGGCGCGGTGGCGCTGGTCCTGTTCAGCATCACGTCGCAGAGCGAGCTCGGCAAGGCCGACGCGCGCATCGCCGAGGGGATGAGGGTGGCGCTCGCGCTGTACCGGCAGCAGCGCTCGGACGCGCTTCCCGCGTTGCGCGACGTGGCCCGCGACCCGGCGCTGCGCCGCGCGCTGGACGCCCGCTCGGGCGAGGACGCGTCGAAGGTCCTCGCGGGTCTCGTGAAGGGGAACGTGAGCGGCATCGCGCTCTACGACGACAACCGGAAGCTCGTCGCGACGGCGGGCGAGAATCCGCCGGTCGCCCCCGCGGTGGGGGAGCCCACGGACGCGAGCGGGAAGCAGTTCGGCTGGCTCGCGGTGTCCACGGTGAGCTCGCGCGGGTTCGCCAATCAGCTCGCTGAGCTCACGGATCTCGGCGTGCGGCTCTACAGCGGCAAGCAGCGCCTGTCGTCCACCGTTCCCGGCGACAGCGCCGGCGGGCCGCCCAGCTCGGGCAAGGTGACGATCGGCGGCTCCAACTACCGGGGTAAGTTCGAGCAGCTCGAGCAGCAGCTCGGACCGCCGCTTTCGGTCGGTGTGTTCACGCCGTCCGGCGGCATCACCGACTCGATCGACCGCAGCCGCGTCCTGATCGGGATCATCCTGCTCGGCTTCCTCGGCCTCGCGCTGATGCTGTCGGTGTTCATCGTGCGCGCGCTCCAGGGCCAGATCGACCAGTTCCTGCAGGCCGCCCGCCGCCTCGCGCGCGGTGACTTCAGCCAGCCCGTGCCGATCCACGGCGACGACGAGTTCGCGAAGCTCGGCGGCGAGTTCAACAAGATGTCGAACGAGCTCGAGGGCAAGATCGAGGAGGTCGAGAGCAAGCGCCGCGAGCTGGAGGAGACCATCCGGCGCGTGGGCGACGCGTTCGCCACCGGCCTCGACCGGCAGGGCCTGATCGACCTGGCCGTGCGCCAGGCCGTCAAAGCCTGCGAGGCGGACGCCGGTCGCGCCCTTCCGCTCGAGGACACGATGGACGAGGTCGTCGTCGGAACCACCGAGAACACGCTCGGCGAGGCGCTGGAGCTGGCCGAGCGGCAGGCGTTCGAGATCCGGCAGGAGAGCATCGACGAGCTGCTCGCGAACCTCGACCCCAGCAAGGACCAGCAGATGCCGGTCGAGCAGCACCGGCCCACGATCGTGTCGCTCGACGACGTGCACGCGCTGGCCGGGCCGCTGCGGGCGCGCTCGGGGGCGGGCAGCGACGTGAACTACGTCTGCGTGATCTCGATCGTGCGCCGCGGCCAGGAGTTCAGCGAGACGGAGCAGGACCTGTTCGCCTACCTCACCGCGCAGGCCGCGGTGTCGATCGAGAACGCCAACCTCCACGAGACCGCTCAGCGCCTCGCGGTCACCGACGAGCTCACGGGCCTCTTCAACGTGCGCCACTTCCAGGAGGCGCTCGAGAACGAGGTCGAGCGAAGCCGGCG
>DATNBJ010000256.1:0-3361 GCA_035572055.1 Thermoleophilaceae bacterium
CGGGCACCGAGAGCGTCACGGTCATGATCGGCTCGAGCAGCACGGCGCCCGCGTTCGAGGCCGCGTCCTTGAACGCCATCGAGCCGGCGATCTTGAACGCCATCTCCGACGAGTCGACCGAGTGGTACGAGCCGTCGTACAGCTCCACCCGTACGCCCTTGAGCGGATAGCCGGCCACGACGCCGTCCTGCATCGCCTCGACGATCCCCTTCTCCACCGCCGGGATGAACCCGTGCGGGATCACCCCGCCCTTGATCATGTCCACGAACTCGAAGCCCTCGCCGTCCGGCAGCGGCTCGATGCGGATGTGGCAGTCGCCGAACTGGCCGCGGCCGCCGGTCTGCTTCTTGTAGCGGCCGTGCGCCTGGGCCTTGCTCTTGATCGTCTCGCGGTAGGGCACGCGCGGCTGGTGCAGGTTCACCTCGGCGCCGTAGCGCTCCTTCATCCGCTCGACGATCACCTCCACGTGGATCTGCGACAGCCCGGCCACGATCTGCTCGCCGGTCTGCGCATCGCGGTGGAAGTCGATCGTCGGGTCCTCCTCCTGCAACCTGCGCAGCGCCTGGCCGACCTTCTCCTCGTCGCCCTTGGCCTTCGGCTCGATCGCGAACGCCATGACGGGCGCCGGGAACGCGGGCAGCTCGAGCGTGAGGTCCATCTGGCCGGCCGCCAGCACGTCGCCCGCGTGTGTCTCCTTCAGCTTCGCGACCGCGCCGATGTCGCCCGGGCCGAACTCGTCGGTGTGCCCGAAGTCCTTGCCCTGGGGCACGAGCAGCTGGCCCATGCGCTCCTTGGCGCCGGCGCGCAGGTTGAGCAGCTGCGAATCCGCCTTCACCACGCCCTGGTAGACGCGGAAGAGATTGATGCGGCCCGCGTAGGGGTCGGCCAGGGTCTTGAAGACGAAGGCCACCGGGTCGGCGTCCTCGCGCGGCTCGAGCGTCGCGTCGCCGGCCGCCACCGGGCCGCGCTTCGCGGGCGAGGGCAGATCCTCGACAAGCGCGTCGAGCAGCCGGTTCACCGCCAGGTTGTGCGTGGCCACGCCGCAGGTGACGGGGAAAAGACGCCCCGCGGTCACGCCCGTCTTGAGCGCTGCGACAGTCTCCTCGTGTGAGATCTCCTCGCCCTCCAGGTAGCGCTCCATCAGGTCGTCGGAGTTCTCCGCCACCTCGTCGAGCAGCTTCTCGCGGTACTCCTCGGCTCGCGCCTGGAGCTCGTCCGGGATCGGGATCTCCTTGCAGTTGTCCTTGTCGTCCCCGCTGTACTCGTAGGCCTTCATGTCCACGAGGTCGATCACGCCGCGCACCTCGTGCTCGGAGCCGATCGGGATCTCGGTGGCCACCGCGTGCGGGCCAAAGGCCTCCTTGAGCGAGTCGAGTGTGCGGAAGAAGTCGGCGCGCTCGCGGTCGAGCATGTTCACGAAGATCAGACGGGCCAGCCCAAGCTCCTGCGCGCGCTCCCAGAGGCGCAGCGTGCCGACCTCGGCGCCCATCACGGCGTTGACCACGAACACGGCGCCGTCGCACACGCGCAGCGCGGCCAGCGCGTCCGCCACGAAGCTCGGCTCGCCGGGCGTGTCGACGAGGTTGATCTTGCGGTCGTCCCACTCGAAGGAGGCGAGGCTCGCGGCGATCGACATCTCGCGCGCCTTCTCGTCCGGAGCGGAGTCGGAGACCGTGGTTCCGTCTGCCACCGAGCCAAGGCGGTTGATCGCTCCCGCCTGGAACAGAAGCGCCTCGTTCAGGGAGGTCTTCCCGCTGCCTCGGTGGCCCACCAAGGCCACGTTGCGAATCCTCTTCGCTGCTTCGTGGGGCATGCCTCACTCCTCTCCTCGGACTGGAGCTTCAACATACACCTGATGCCGCTCCCCAAGGCCGTCCGTAGACGCACGCCCGACGCGCTGCGCCACAACCGCCGTTTGCGGGCGCTCGCGCTCGGCGCGGGGCTGATCCCGCCGCGGACGATGCACTCGCCCGAGGAGGCCTCGCTGCTCGCGGAGCTCGCCTCGGGACAGCGCACGGTGGTGGAGATCGGCGTGTACGAGGGCTCCTCGGCGCTCGTGCTCTGCCGCTCGATGCCCTCAGGCGCGGACCTGCACCTGATCGACCCGTTCGTCGACGAGACCGGCTGGGCGCTGCCGGCGGGCTGGGGCGCGTCGGCGAAGGCCACGCGGCGCGTGGTGGGCCGGGCCGGAGGCCCGCGCCTCCACTGGTACGTGGCGCGCAGCCAGGACGTGGGCCGCGACTGGCCGGGACCGCCGGTCGACGTGGTCTTCATCGACGGCGACCACAGCCCCGAAGGCGTGCGCGAGGACTGGGACGTCTGGCACCCGCATGTGCGCCCAGGCGGCCATGTGGCATTCCACGACGCAAGAGAGCCGGGGCTCGGCCCGACTCAGGTGGTGGCCGAGCTGTTCCCCAGAGAGGGCTGGGAGCTAACGCACGAGGTGGACAACGTCGTGGTCGTTACCCGAGACCCGAGACCCGGGACCCGAGACCCAACCTAACCCGCGCCTTCGAGGATGTCCGACTGCAGGCGCGATTTCAGTCGCAATACCGCCTTCGTATGCAACTGCGACACCCGCGACTCGGTCACTCCCAGCACCTCGCCGATCTCGCGCAGGGTCAGGTTCTCGTAGTAGTAGAGGGCGATCACGAGCTTCTCGCGCTCGGGCAGGCGGGCGATCGCGTCGGCGAGGCGGTCCTTCGTCTCGGTGGCGTCCATCGCGTGCGCGGGGTCCGTGGCCTGCGGGTCCTGGATCGTGTCCAGCAGCGAGACCTGATCGCCGGAGGCGTCCGAAAGCGTCCACAGCTCGTCGAGCGCGACGACGCTCGAATTCGAGATCCGTGTGAGCGACGCCTGGAAGTCGTCCATCGTCATGTCGAGCGCATTTGCCATTTCGGCGTCGGTGGGCGCCCTGTGTAGTTGGTGCTCGAGCTTCGCGTTCATGCGTTCGATCTCACGCGCCTTGGCGCGAACCGAGCGCGGCACCCAGTCGAGCGAGCGCAACTCGTCGATGATCGACCCCTTGATGCGGGTGATCGCGAAGGTCTCGAACTTGATCTCGCGGCTCGGATCGAAGCGCTCGATCGCGGAGATCAGGCCCAGGAGGCCGTACGAGATGAGGTCCGACTCCTCGACATGTGCGGGCAGTCCGCTGGACATGCGTCCCGCCACGTACTTGACGAGGGGCGAATATGCGAGGACGAGCCGTTCTCTGGCTCTCTGGTCCCGCTCCTCCTTGTAGCGGCGCCAGAGTTCCTTCAGCTCTATCGCCTTGACGTTGGTCTCCAGTGTCTTCCCTGCCTTCAGGCGCGGGGATGCGCGTGCGCGTACACCCTTTTGAGTCGCCCCGACTCTACCC
>DATNBJ010000257.1:0-5799 GCA_035572055.1 Thermoleophilaceae bacterium
GGCGTTCTCCGCCGCTCGTACAGCTCGCTCCATCACCAGGGCGTCGCGTCCCTGTGCGGCGGCGATCAGCGTGCCGCCACCGGAGGTCAGCATCTGGCGCAGGGCGAGGCCTCTGGTGCGTGCCTGACGAACACCCAGCGAGCGGCCGTACTGGAAGCGGCGCTTGATGAACGAGCCGCGGCTCAGGCGCTCCTCGGGGATCACATGCCACACCGCGGCGTCCGGCACGTAGCGGGTGCGGTAGCCCAGCCTCGCCAGCGCCCGCTGCGCCTCGTCCTCCTCGGAGAAGAAAACGCGCTTGCCGCTGTGACCGAAGCCGGGGTCGAAGCCGCCCGCCTGGCGCAGCGGCGCGACCCGGAAGGAGATGTTCGCCCCGTAGACGTTGCTCACGGCCGGGTCGAGATCTCGGGGCCGGTCTCCATAGTCGAGCAGCGTGAGCGCCGGGAGGATCGGCGGCGAGACCCAGCCCGGCGGCTCGTGCGGCCAGCGCGGCCGGATCGGGCCGCCGATGCAGCCGACGTCGGCCGGCGCGTCCTGCCAGTGACGGCTCAGCGCGCCGTACCAGCCGTCCTCCGCCACGGCGTCGTCGTCCACGAACGCGAGCACGTCCTCGGGCTCGCACCAGTCCAGCGCGCGGTTGCGGGCGCGCGACAGCCCCTCGAGCGGCTCCGCCAGGATGGTCTCCCGAAAAGCGCCCCGGTGGGCGTTCACCTCGGGGTCCGAAAGGCCGCTCGTGACCAGCGCCAGAGCCCCTGACGGCACCTGAGAACGCAGGGCCGCAAGCGACTCGGCCGCCTCGTCGGGCAGGCGGTTGGTGCAGACCGCCACTCGCAGCAGACCGGTCACGGGCGCAGCGTAGCCGCGGGGCTCGGTGTCTAGACTGTCGAGGAGACCGGCTCGATTCTGCGAGGGAGCTTCCAGCCGATGCTCGAGATGGTTATTTACGGAGTGAGCTTCGACATGGTCGGCAAGCAGCCGATCGTGCTTTTGAAGACTCGCGACGGGAACAAATTCCTGCCGATCTGGATTGGACATCCGGAGGCCGCGGCGATCCTGATGAAGCTCCAGGGCGCCACGACGCCGCGTCCGATGACGCACGATCTGATCAACGACATGCTCGGCGAGCTGGACGTCTCGTGTACCAAGGTGGCGGTCACGGAGCTGAAGGAGAACACCTTCTACGCGTCGATCACGCTGCAGCTCAACGGCCGCGAGATCGAGATCGACTCCCGCCCATCGGACGCGTTGGCCCTCGCCGTTCGCACCAGCGCCCCGATCTTCGCCGCCGAGTCCGTGATCGAGGAGTCGGCGATCGAGTTCGAGCACGAGGTCGAGGACACCGAGGAAGTCGTCGAGAAGTTCAAGGACTTCCTCGACAACGTCACGCCTGAAGATTTCGCCGGCGGTGGCGGGTAGGCGGCTGCAAACCTTCGCTCTCCGGCGTCCTCGGTCGGCCACTTGCAGTCGCAAGCTGGCCTTCCTGCGTCCTTGGATAGCTCGGTTTTCGCTCGCCTAGGGGCTAGCCGCCCTCGCAGGCCTCCACGAACCTCATCCCGATAAGCGTCCAGACCTGCTCGGTCTTCGCTCGCCGTGGGGGCCCCGCCCCGCCGAGGCGGTCCCAGCCGCGTTGCTCCAGCCGGACCACGGTGCCGGCGCCGGCCTCGTTGAAGGTCACCTCCACCTCGGTCGCCTCGCTCGGGTCGAAGAACAGGTGCCAGAGGTAGCGCAGCCTGTTGGGCGGGTCCCAGTCGAGGACCCGGCCCCAGTCGTGCTCGTCGCCGCCGGGTGCTCGCTCCACGATCCGCCCGCCCGCGTGCGGCTCGAACGTGATCGCGGCCGGATCGCCGCTCACGGTGTGAGCGGGCGGCCACCAGGTCGCGCAGCGGCTGGTCCAGACGTCGAACGCGTGCTCCGGCGGCGAGTCGACCTCGAACTCCAGGACGAGCGCGTCGCTCATCTCGTGTTCTCCGCGACGATGCGGAAGCGCGCCGCCGCCTGGCTCCACACCTGCTCGAAGTAGTCGCGGACGGCGTCGATGCCCTCGTCCCGCAGCTGGTAGATGCGGCGGGTACCGTCGGCCTGGGCCGCCACCAGCCCGGCCTCCTTCAGCAGCCGCAGGTGCCGCGACACCGCGGGCCGGCTGATCGGCAGCTCGTCGGCGATCTGCTGCACCGAGCGCCCGCCGCCGCTCAGGATCTCGACGATCGCGCGGCGGTTGGGATCGCCGAGCGCGTCGAGCGCGTTTCGATGTAGCGGCTCTGTAACCACAGTGTTACGGTAACACGCACGTTACCCAGAAAAGGAGCCAGACGATGCCGGGAACCGCAGACGATCCCTGGACGCTGAGGACGCCGCCGGGCAAGTCCCAGTACCAGGCCTACCGCGACGAATCGGCCGATCCGCCCGCGCTCGTCGTGCAGGTGGGGTCCACCGAGCTGCGCTACCAGCTCCGCTGCATCGACGACCTGCACGCCATGCTGCGGGAGCGGGGCGACTGGGTTCCGCTCGGGAGCGCGGACGAGCAGAAGCCCGCGGAGGAGGGCACCGTGGAGGAGTGGGGACGCTCCGCGGACAACCCCGTCGGAGGCTGGTACGGGCTGAAGAAGGGGCTGCGCGGACGGTTCGGAAACTACGTCCCGCCGGTGCTCGAGAAGCTGGGACTGGCGGAGGTCGAGCACAACGCACGCAACAATCGGATGCGTGCGATCTGACGAAGCGGTCTTCACGCCCTTCCATCGCGGCGGCTCCGGCCCGCCGCTCGTACTGATTCACGGCTTCACCGACACGTGGCGATCGTGGGAGCTGGTGCTGCCCACGCTCGAGCGCTCCCACGACGTGCTGGCGCCCACGCTGCCCGGCCACGCCGGCGGGCCGCCGCTGCCCGACCCGATCGACGAGTCCGTGATGGCCGATGCCGTGGAGCGCGCCATGGACGAGGCCGGCTTCGAGACCGCGCACATCGCCGGCAACTCGCTGGGCGGCTACGTGACGCTGCAGCTCGCCGCGCGCGGCCGCGCCTCGAGCGCCGTGGCGCTGGCGCCGGCGGGCGGCTGGGCGGAGAACGACGCCTCCTACTCCGAGATGCTCGACCTCCAATCGAGCCTGCTCGAGCTGACCAAGGCGGCCGCCCCGCACGCCGCCGCTCTGCTCTCCACGATGGAGGGCCGCCGCCGCGCCACCGAGTTGATCGCGACGAACTTCGAGCACATCCCGGTGGAGCTGCTCACCCATCAGCTCATGGGCGTGGCGAGCTGTCACGACGGCCGGCGGATGATCGAGTACGGCCGCACCCAGGCCTGGGACCTGGACACGGCCGCGATCGACTGCCCGGTCCGAATCGTCTGGGGCACCGACGACAGGCTGCTGCCCTGGCCCTCGGCGGCGGAGCGCTACAGGCGCACGCTGCCGCAGGCCGACTGGGTCGAGCTGGAGGGCATCGGCCACTGCCCGCAGCTCGACGTGCCGGTCGAGACGGCGCAGCTGATTCTCGGGTTCGGATCGTGAGCTCGCTCTCGGGGGCGTCCGCAAGGCGCCCGACCGGCAGCCCGGCGTGGCGCAGGCGCTACATCGGTGACTCAGTCGGCGGCGGTCACGGAGGCGGCGACGATCGCCTCGGCGCGGTCGCGGCACAGCTTCAGCGACACGGCCTTGCCGTCGCGGAACCGCCACAGATGAGCGCCCGGCCGCTCCACCTGCGTGCCGTTCACCCTGTTCACGGCGCTCCAGGTCACCGGAACCACGACCTGATCACCGAGGTCCACGAACTCGTGCGCGACGATCGTGAACGGCTTCTCCCACGCCGAGAACCACATGCGCATCGCTGAGCGCAGCCCGGCCAGCCCCGGCTCGATCATCACGTCGGGGAAGTCGTCCTCGATCGACAGCTCGATGTCGGGCGAGAACACGTCGGCCCGGCGGTAATCGCCGTTCGCCCACTCCTCATAGAGCCTGCGCAGCGTCTCCACGTCCTGCGCGCTCATATACCGGCGAATTTACTCCCTTCGGCGCGCTCGAAGGCGAGCTCGAGCATCCGCTCTACGTAGGCGTCGAAGCTCACGCCCGCCGCCTCGGCCGCCTGGGGCAGGAGGCTCGTCTCCGTCATGCCGGGAATCACGTTCGCCTCGAGCACGAACAGCTCCGAGGTCCCCTCCTCGAGCATCACGTCGACTCGCGCCACGCCGTAACAGCCGAGTAGCTCGTAGGTGGCGACGGCCAGCGCCTGCGCGCGCGCGGTGATCGGCTCCGGCAGCTCCGCGGGGCAGACGAACGTGGTGCGCCCGATCTCGTAGCGCGACTCGAAGTCGTAGAAGTCCTCCTCCTGCGGCACCGCCTCGACCACCGGCAGCGCGCTGCCTTCCAGGACCGACACCGCGAGATCGCGGCCGCGCACGTAGCGCTCGAGCAGGACCTTCGTGTCGTAGGAGAACGCCGCGATCAGCGCGGACGGCACGTCCGCCGCGGTGCGCGCGAACTTCACCCCGAGAGCGGACCCCTGAGACGCAGGCTTCACCACGATCGGAAAGTCGAGCCGCTCCTCCATCGCCGGGAGCGCGCCCGCCGCGCCGAGCCCCTGGAAGGCGGTCTCGTTGAAGGCGAAGAACTCGGGCGTCGGCACCCCCGACTCGATCAGCAGGTGCTTGGTCAGCACCTTGTCCATCGAGCGGATGCACGCGGCCACCCCCGAGCCCGTGTAGGGGACGCCGAGGATCTCGAGCAGCTCCTGCACGGTGCCGTCCTCGCCGCCGGGTCCGTGCAGCGCCAGGAAGGCGACGTCGGGCGGGTCCTCCTGAAGGCGCTCCACGAGGTCGGGACCCACGTCGATCGGGATCACCTCGTGCCCCAGCCGTCCGAGCGCGTCCTCGACCCGCGCGCCCGAGCGCAGCGACACCTGGCGCTCCAGCGACTTGCCGCCCTTCAGGACGGCAACTCGGCTCACGAGCCTCTCGCGCTCCGGCGGCGCTCCGGGAACGAGACCACGCGGCCGCCCTCGTCCGACTCGGTGAGCGCCTGTTGCGACCCGCGCGCGGGCGGCTGCTGCTCCTGGCCGGTGAGCGTGCCGTACAGCGCCACCTGCTCCTGGATCACCTTGCCGATCCGGCGGATGCCCTCGCGGATCGAGTCCTCGTCCTGGTTGGAGAAGTTGAGCCGCATCGCGTTGCGGCCGCGGCCGTCGAGGTACGCCTGCTCGCCGGGCACGAACGCCACGTTGTCGCGCAGCGCGCGCGCGAGCAGGTCGGTGGTGTCGATGAAGTCCGGCAGCGTGGCCCAGATGAACAGGCCGCCGCACGGGCGCGTCCACTCGGCCTGCGGCGGGAAGAACTCGGCGAGCGCGTCGAGCATCGTGTCGCGGCGCGTGCGGTAGAGGAGCCTGAGCGAGTCCACGTAGTCGCCCCAGCGCACCTCCTCGAAGTACGCCTGGATCATCATCTGCGACAGCGTCGAGCTGCACAGGTCGGCGCCCTGCTTGCCCTGGTTGATCTTCTCGAGCACCGGCGGCGGGGCCACCACCCAGCCGATCCGGATCCCGGGCGAGAGGATCTTCGAGAACGTGCCCAGGTACATCACGTACACGCCGCCGTCGAGCGAGTACAGGGACGGCACGGCCTCGCCCTCGTAGCGCAGCAGGCTGTACGGGTTGTCCTCGAGCACGAGCAGCTCGCGCTGGTGCGCGATCTCCACCAGCCGGCGGCGGCGCTCGAGCGACATCGTCACGCCGGCCGGGTTCTGGAAGGACGGGATCGTGTAGATGAACTTCGGCGTGCGCCCCTCGTGCGCGAGCCGGTCGAGCTGCGCCTCGAG
>DATNBJ010000258.1:0-9373 GCA_035572055.1 Thermoleophilaceae bacterium
CATGGCGGCCTCGCGTTCGGCGGCTGCGCGGCGAAGGGCTTCGCGGTGACGCGCGGCCGCCTCCTCGGCTGCTTCGCGCGACGCCTCGGTATCGATCCGCCAGTCACCTGTCCACAGGTGCTTGGGAAGTTTCACCATCCACGAGGATGGCAGCATCGACCCCTGAGGAAGAGGTCAAGGTTCTTTAAGAACTGCGTAAGCGCCGCCACCCGGCGCCTTGCTCGCTATTTTGGGGCGCGGCGAGCCCTGCCCGCTCCTTGCGATGACCACCCTCGAAGAGCCGGCACGCCCGGCCACGCCGCGTTCTCCCGCGCGCGCCGAGTCGCGCGCTGAGCGCCTGCTGGGAGGGACCCGCGAGCTCGTCTTGGTGGCACTGGCGGGCGTCCTGCTCGCAGTGCTGGTCACGTGGCCCCTGGTGCTCCACCCGGGCCATCGCATCGCCCAGGACCTGGGCGACCCGGTGCGCACCGCCTGGCAGCTCGCGTGGACCGGCCATGCGCTGCTGCACAGCCCCACGCACCTGTGGCAGTCGAACGCCTTCTACCCGCTCAGCAACACGCTGGCGTTCTCCGATTCGTTGCTCGGCTACGCCCCCGCGGGGCTCATCGGCCACGGCGAGGTGGCCGCGCTCGTCCGTTACAACCTGCTGTTCCTGTTCGCGTACTCGCTCGCGTTCGCGGGCGCCTACTACCTCGGGCGCGAGCTTGGCCTCAAGCCGTGGTCGGCGGCGGTGGTGGGGGTGGCATTCGCCTACGCGCCGTTCCGCTCGACGATGAACGGGCACCTGCACGTGATCTCGAGCGGCGGGATCCCGCTCTCCCTGTTCCTGCTCCTGCGCGGCTATAGAACGCAGCGGCGCGGGATGGTGTTCGCCGGCTGGGCCGTGGCCGCCTGGCAGTTCAGTCTCGGCTTCACGCTCGGCCTCCAGCTCGCCTATCTGCTCGCGGTGCTGGCGGTGATCGCGGCGCTGTTCTGGTGGCGGCGTGGCCGGCCCTCGCTGCCGCGGGCGCTCGTCACCCCGACGCTGGCGGGACTCGTGCTGTGCGCGGTGGTCGGCGTGTTCCAGGCGCGGCCGTACCTCAAGGTGTCGGACGACTTCGGGTCGGCACGGCGCAGCATCACCCAGCTCGAGAGCTACTCGGCGTCGCCGAAGGCCTTCCTGGCCGCCACGCCTCAGAACCGCATCTGGTCGGGCGCCACGCGGGGCATCCGCAACAGCCTGCGCTCGCCCAACGAGGATCCGCTGTTCCCGGGCATCGCGATCCTCGCGCTGGCGGTCACGGGTGTCACCGCCGGCGCCGTCTACTCGCGCGGGTTGCGAATCGGGCTGGCGGCCGGGGTGCTCGTGTGCGCGGTGCTGTCGCTCGGACTTGGCTTCCTGGGCGGCCGGGTGAGCTACCGGCTTCTCTACGACTACGCGCCCGGCTGGGACGGCGTGCGCACACCCGGCCGGATCGTCACGCTCACCTCGCTCGGGCTCGCGCTGCTGGCGGGCGCCGGTGCCCAGCGTGTGGTGGAGGCGCTGCGCTCCCGCGGGCGCCTGGCGATCGCCGCGGCCGTGGCGCTGCCGGTGGTGGTGTTCGCGGAGGGGTCCTGGACGCTGTGGAAGCCGCACGTGCCGAAGGCTCCGGCGGCGCAGGCCGGACTGCGCGGCCCGCAGCTCCATCTCCCCCTGCATCCCTCAAACGACCGCCTCTACCAGTTCTGGTCCGTCGACGGATTCCCGAAGATCTACAACGGAGTGAGCACGTTCGACATACCGTCCCAGGACAAGCTGCGCCGCGACATGCGGCTGTTCCCGAACCGCCACACGATCCACGAGGCGGAGAAGCTCGGAATCCGGACGATCGTCCTGCACACGAACCTCGACAGGGTGCCGCTGCCCCCGCCGCAGACGATCAAGCGCGAGCCCGCCGATCCGCGCGCCGCTGCCGCGAAGCCGGCGCGGCGCTACGGGGTGCACGTGAGGCGCGAGCCCGGGCTCGTGATCTACACGCTGCCGAAGGGACGCTCGTGAGGCTGCGGCGGCGCACCGGCATCGCGGCGATCGTCTGCGTGGCGCTCGCCGGCGCGACGATCATCCAGACCTTCTCCTGGAACCAGACGTCGCACTACGCGCTGATCCGGTCGATCGCGCACGGCACGCCGCACATCGACCGCTATCAGGAGGAGACCGGCGACAAGGCCCTCGACAAGGGCCACTGGTACTCGAGCCGCGCGCCGGGCCTCGCGCTCGTCTCGGTCCCCGCCTATGGCGCGCTGCTGGCGATCCACGGGCCCCAGCTCGCGCGCCACTCCAGGGCGCTGCGCGGCGCCGACGAGATGGTGTGGGCGCTCACGCTCTGGGGCGCCGTGCTGCCGGGCTTCGGGTTGCTCCTGCTCGTGCGCTGGATGGGGGAGCGCCTCGAGCCGGGTTACGGCACCGCGGCGGCGATCACGCTCGGGCTCGGCACGCTCATCCTGCCGCTGTCCACGCTGCTGTTCTCGCACGTGTTCACCGCGTTCCTCGGCTTTGCCGCGTTCTGCCTCCTGTTACGCGAGCGCGACGGGCCCGAGAGCCTGCTCGTGCTGTTTCTCGCCGGACTGTTGATCGGCTACTCGATCACCGCCGAGTACCCACTGCTGTTCACCGGCGTGGTGCTCGGCGTCTACGCGATGTCGCGTGCCTGGCGCGACTGGCGGCGGCCGCTCGTCTACGCCGGCGCCGTGGCGATCGGCGTGATCCCGCTGGCGGTCTACGACAAGTGGGCCTACGGCTCCTGGACGCACGTCGCCTACGCCGACCTGCCGCGCCACCAATCGGGCTTCTTCGGGATCAGGCCGCCGAGCTTCGAGACGTTCATCACGCTGCTGTTCTCCTCGCGCGGGCTGCTGATCCTGGCGCCGGTTCTGATCATGGGGGTGATCGGCACGCTGATGCTCTACCGCCGCGGGCGCTGCGCCGAGGCGCTGGTGATCGCCGGCGTGGTGCTCGCCTACGTGGGCTACAACTCGGGCTACTACCTGCCGTTCGGCGGCGGCACGCCCGGCCCGCGCTTCCTCACCACGATGCTGCCGTTCCTCGCGGTGCCGATCGCCCTCACCTGGAAGCGCTTCCCGGCCCAGACGCTGGCGCTCGCGGGCATCTCGATCGTGATCTTCTGCCTCGTCACGATCACCCACCCGCTGATCGGCTACGAGACCGAGACCACGACCTGGACGCGCTACCTCACCACGCACTGGTTCCAGCCAACGATCGTGAGCGCGTTCGCGAACGGAACGCGCAGCTACGCGGCGCCGCTGCCGTTCCTGGTGCTCGCGGCCGCGGGGTTGGTGCTGGCCGTGCGCGCCACGCCCTGGCCGGCGATCTCGCGGACGAGCTTCGCGATCGCCGCGGCGATCGCCGGCGGCTGGGCGCTCGTGGCCATCGTCGCGCCCACCTGGCTGGGCATCGACCACCGGGCGCTGGAGAACACGCACAACGCGGGCGACCCGAAGGCGCTCGAGCTGCCCTGGGGCCGCTGGCCGCTGACACACCTGGGCCTGGTCGCGCTGGGCATTACGCTGGCGCTGCTCGTCGTTGCCTGGTGGCTCACCGGACGGCGGCCGCGCGCGGAGACCGCGAACGTTCCCATGAGAGAGGAGACCGCATGGGCCAGCCGGTAGTCCACTTCGAGATCACGGGACAGGACGGGCCAAAGCTGCACAGCTACTACTCCCAGCTCTTCGGCTGGGAGATCGACGCGAACAACCCGATGAACTACGGGATCGTCCAGCGCGAGGGCAACCTCAACGCGGACGGCATCGGAATCGGCGGCGGCATCGCGCAGGGCCCGAGCGGCTACCCCGGCCACGTGACCGTCTACGTCGAGGTGCCGAACGTCGAGGAGTCGATGGCGAAGGCGGAGAGTTTGGGCGGCACCCGGATGATGGGACCGGAGGAGGTCCAGGAGAGGCTGGTGATCGGCCTCTTCTCGGACCCCGAGGGTCATGTCATCGGGCTGATACAGGGCGCGTAACGTTCCAAAGCGCCGGGAGACGTGCCTACATGGCTACGTTTCCACCGCTCACTCAAATCCGCGGCCGGCTGATCATGCCGGCCGACAGCGCCTACGAAGAGGCGCGCAAGGTCTTCTTCCATGGCTTCGACCGCCGGCCCGTGGCGATTGCGCAGGCGGCCGGCGCGGACGATGTCGCCCAGGTCGTGAGCCTCGCCCGTGAGGAGGGGCTCGATCTGGCGGTTCGCGGCGGAGGGCACAGCAGCGCCGGCCACGGCACGGTGGACGGCGGCGTTGTGCTCGACCTGTCCGCGCTGCGCTCGCTCGAGATCGACGTGGATGGAAGGAGCGCCTGGGCCGAGTCCGGGCTGACAGCCGGGGAGTACACCCTGGCCGTGGGCGAGCATGGGCTCGTCACGGGCTTCGGCGATACGCCCTCGGTCGGCATCGCGGGCATCACTCTGGCCGGCGGACTCGGCTTTCTCCTGCGCAAGAACGGCCTGACCGTCGACGACCTGCTGGCCGCGGAGGTGGTGACCTCCGACGGCTCGCTGCTCCAGGTCGATGCCGAGAGCCATCCCGACCTGTTCTGGGCGATCCGCGGCGGCGGCGGCAACTTCGGCGTGGTCACGCGCTTCAGGTACCGCCTGCACGAGCTCGACGAGATCGTGGGCGGCATGCTGATGCTGCCGGCGTCGCCCGAGCTCGTCTCCTCGTTCGTCGCGGCGGCGGCGGAGGCGCCGGATGAGCTGTCGACGGTCGCAAACGTGATGCTCGCGCCGCCGATGCCCTTCGTGCCGGCCGAGCACCACGGCAAGCCCGTGATGATCGTGCTCCTCGTCTACGCCGGTCCCGCCGAGGCGGGCGAGGCCGCGGTCGCGCCGCTGCGCGGGCTGGCCCCGCCGCTCGTCGACATGGTCAGGCCGATGCGCTACCCGCAGATCTACGAGCTGGGCGAGGGCCCCGCGCCGGCGCTGATCGCCTCCCGCAACACGTTTCTCGACAGCGTGGACAGCGCCGCTGCCGAGACGATCTTCGATCGCCTGCCTCAGTCGAGCGCTCCGATGCGGGCGGTGCAGCTCCGCGTGATGGGCGGCGCCGCGGCGCGGGTCCCGGTCGACGCCACCGCGTTCGCCCATCGCGACCGCGGGCTGATGGTGAACGTGGCGGCGATGTACGAGAACCCGGCCGACACGCCCGTGCACCGCGAGTGGGTCAGCGGCCTGTCGGAGGCGCTCGAGCAGGGCGCCCCGAGCGGCTACGTGGGCTTCTACGGCGACGAGAGCGAGGACCGCGTCCATGCCGCGTACCCGGGCGCGACCTGGGAGCGGCTCGTCGAGGTCAAGCGGCGCTATGACCCGGCGAACGTGTTCCGGCTGAACCAGAACGTGCCGCCGGGTTAGGCCGCCCGCCGCTCGGCGGCCTGCGCCGCGAGTGCGCGGCTGCAGCCGTCGGCGAGCGGCTCGTTCGTGCCTACGTGCGCCGTGCTCTGCTAGGAGCGCGACGCGCGCAGGCTCAGGAGGTAACTGGTCTCGGCCCCGGCCGCGGCCCGGAGGAGGGCGCGGCGGCGGCGTCCATGCTTCTTGGTCTGCTTGCGGCTCTTGCGGTCTGCAAAGCGAGAGTCGGACTCGCTGCCCGTGGCCTGACGGGCTTGATCGGTGACGTGCGTCATGGCTACCCTTTCCGTGGGGTCTCGTAGGAAAGTTCGACGAGTATCGTACCAAAAAGTTCGATAACCGTCGTATTAAGGCCAGTTAGGAATGTCCCGAGTGTTGCCTCAGCCGCAGGTGGGCGAGCTTGATCTCGTCTCCGTCCTGCATGCTCTCAGCGATCCGATCCGCCTCGAGATCGTGCGCGAGCTCGCGCACGCCGGTGACGGCCGTCCGTGCGGCAGCTTCGACGTGCCCGTCACGAAGTCCACGCTGACCCACCACTTCCGCGTGCTGCGCGAGGCCGGGATGCTGGCCCAGCGCCACGACGGCACCACGAAGCTCTGCACGCTCCGCGCCGGGGATCTCGAGATGCGCTTCCCGGGCCTGCTCGACGCCGTGCTCAGCGCGACGCCGGAGCGGCCGGCCGTCGCGCCGGTCGCGTCCTAGAGCCTCACCCGCGAGAAGACGTGGACGATCTCGCCCGCCGCGAGGTAGGCATAGCGGCCGTCGGGGCTGACCGTGATCGACTGGGGAGGTTGCAGGTAGAGGCTCGAGTCGAGCTTGCAGTAGTCGTCCCCGCTGTCGGCGTCCGAGTCGGTCAGGCAGAAGTTCTTCCTCAGCGAGCCGCCCTGCGGATTGCGCGCGAAGTTGTAGACGAGGGAGAGGAAGAACGAGACGGTGTACAGGCTGCCCCCGTCGGGGCTCATCGTCATCGAAAGCCCGCACGCCGGCGTCTCGCCCGTCAGCGGACCGAGCGCTCCAGTCGCGGCGTCCCGCTTCAGCCTGGCCACGAAGTTATCGAGGCAGCCGGCCTGCGCCTCCGGGAAGGTCGACTCGTGCGCGAGATAGACCCCGCTGCCGTCGGGGCTCACCGCCAGGTCGCCCCCGCTGTTCACCGAGTACTCCTCGCTGAACGCAGTCGCGGCGCAGCCATCGGCGCCATCCTTGGTCGCGCAGCCGGCGGTGCCCGCGAGCTGGGTGAGCGTGCCTGTGCTGGATCGCGAGAACGCGGCGAGCCCGATGTCTTCCGAGCTCTCGGTCGTGCGGCTCGAGCTCACATAGACGTTCTTCGAGTCGCGGCTCACCGCGAGTCCGCACCAACAGCCGAACAGCGCGCGCGCCCGAGCACAGCCGTCACTGCCGTCGGTGTTGACGCAGCCCCTGGATCCGGCGAGTTGCCTCAGCGCGCCGCTGCGCTGGTTGCGCGCGAACACCGCGATGGCGCTCTTCGCGCCGAATGGGGCGGTGGGAACGCTGGCCGTGGCGTAGAGCGTCAGTCCATCGCGGCTGACCGCCAATGGGCCGACGCCTGCCGGGATGCCGTGCAGTGTCGCGCAGCGGCCTGTGCCCCGCGCGTTCAGGCACCCCCTGAACCTCAGCGCACCCGTGTGTCCATCCCGCGTGAACTCGACCACCCCCCTGGCGGTGCCCACGTAGGCGTTCCGGCCGTCGGGGCTGATCGTCACCCCGCCCGCACCGGTGAGCTCCGGCACGCGCGTGCAGCCGAGTTTGAAGCTCCTGCTCACGCAGCCGGCCCTGCCACGCAGCTGATGCAGGGCTCCGTGCTTGATCGTGAAGACCGAGACGGACCCGGCGTGGGCGGAGACGTATGCGTTGCGGCTCTCGGGGCTGATCGCCACCGAGGCGATCTGTCCTCCGATGCGCGCGTGGGTGCAGCCCTTCGCGTCGCGGTCGCCCACGCAGCCGGCGCGGCCGCGCAGCTGCGTCAGCGCGCCGACGTTCTTTGCGCCGGCCTGCACAGGGAGCGCCAGCGCAACAAGCGCCCCCGCCACGCAGAGAAGGACCCTGGGAATCGCCACCTTGGTGTAGCAACCACCATACGCAAGCTTTGTTGCGTCTAACCGGGCCCGAGTAAACGCTTCACCGCGCGGCGCGCCCGCGCCGGCGCCTTCTTGTCGTCGAAGAGCACCAGCATCTGGTTGAGGCTCATCGCCACGCCGTTCAGCTCGAAGGCGAGCTGAGCCGGATCGGTGGCACGCGGCAGCTCGCCGGCGCGCACCGCCACCTCGGCGTCCGCACGCAGCGTGGCCAGCCAGCGGCCCTGGGCGGCGGCCACCGCGTCGTGGAGCGGGCCCTCGCGGGCGTCCCACTCGGTGGCGGCGGTGGTCACGAAGCAGCCGCCGGGAAAGACGCGGCGCGTGAGGTGGGAGATCCAGTTCTCGGCCACGGCCGCCAGCCGCTTGCGCCCGGCGGGGAGGCCGGCCGCCGGATCCCAGACGTCCGCCTTGAAGATCTCGGTGGCCCGCTTCAGCACCGCGAGCTGCAGCGCCTCCTTCGAGCCGAACGGTCCGACGACCCCCGCCTTGCTCAGGCCGAGCTCGTCGGCGAGCGTGCCGATGGTCAGCCCCTCGAGGCCCTCGACCGACGCGCGGGCCACGCCGTGGTCGACGATCGTGGCGCGGGTCACGGCCGCCTCGGCGGCGCTGTGGCGCGGACTCATGGTGCCCAGTCTACCGTCAGCTATTTAACGAACGGACGTATGGTAAGGTGCGGCCATGCGCTGCAGATGGCTGGGTTGGGCGGGGTTCGAGCTGGAGCACGACGGCGCCACGCTGGTGATCGACCCGCTCGGCGATCCGGGCGCCCTGTATGCCGTGCTGGGCGATGCCGCGGCGGGCGTGACGCTGCCCGAGGTGGTGGAGCCGGCGCCGGGCGCGCTGGCGGGACTCGTCAGTCACCTGCATCGCGATCACGCGGACGCGCCCGCGCTGAGGCGGGCCCTGGCCGGCGGCGCTCCGGTCCTGCTGCCCGAGCCGGGTGGCGGTCCAGCGAGCGAGGAGGCGGGCCTGCTCCAGGCCACGCGCGAGCTCGCCCAGGAAGGGCTGACCCTTCGTCATCTGGTGGCGTGGGACACCGTGGAGGCCGGCCCGTTCACCGTCACCGCGCTTCCCGCCGCCGACGGCACGGGCGACCCGCAGCTGAGCTGGGCCGTGGAGGCGGGCGACCAGCGGGTCGTCCACTGCGGCGACACGCTCTTCCACGGCTGGTGGTGGCGGGCCGCCTTGCGAGCCGGTCCCTTCGACGCCGCCCTCGTGCCGATCAATGGGGCGGTGCTCGACTTCCCCTGGCGCCGGCCGCCGAGCCCGCTGCCGGGCGCGATGACTCCGGAGGAGGCAGCCGTCGCGGCGAGGGCGCTGGGTGCCGTCCGGGCAATCCCCATGCACTACGGGGCGTTCGAGCTCGAGCCCTACTACCGCCCGATCCCGGACGCGCTGGAGCGCTTCACCGCCGCGGCGGGCGACCATGGGCACCCGCTCGCGGTCGGCGAAACGCTCGAGCTCGCCTAGCGAAGCTCGCCTACTTCGAGAGCTTCAGGTTCTTCCAGAGGTCGGTGTCGCCCCGGTCGCGCAGACGCGCGCGCGAGACCACCGTTCCAGGCGTGAGGGCACTGCTGTCGCAGTTCTGCGCCTGGTCCTCGTTCTCGTTCTCGACCTCGTTGTCGCGGTTGTCGCCGCCGCGGTCGTCGCCGCCGTTGTCGTCGCCGCCGTGGCGCGACGCACGCGCGCGCGAGTCGTCGCCCGTCTCGTTCTCGCACTCGATCTCGGTGCGGCGGGTGACCTTGGCGGTCACGACCTTCCCGCTGTCCCTCTTGATCGCCAGCATGCCGTTGTCGAAGGACTCGACGGTGCCGGAGATCCTCCGGTCGCGGCCGTGGCCGTGATGCGCCAGCGCCACGGCCGGCAACACCGCCGCGGCCACCAGGCACCCGCCCAGAGCAAGCAG
>DATNBJ010000259.1:0-5778 GCA_035572055.1 Thermoleophilaceae bacterium
CTTATCGGAGCAGGGAAAGAACAGAGTTCGGCAGCTGGTTGGCCTGGCTCAGCATGCTGGTGCCGGCCTGCTGCAGGATCTGATCCTTCGTGAACTGGACCATCTCCGACGCCATGTCGACGTCACGGATCTGGCTCTCAGATGCGGTCAGGTTCTCCTGGTACACCGAGAGGTTGTTGGCGGTGTGCTCGAGGCGGTTCTGCACCGCGCCGAACGTGGACCGCTGCGCCGACACCTGGTTGATCGCATCATCGATCTCAGAGATGTCGGTGGTGCCCGCGGCGCTCAGGTCGAACACGCCCGAGCTCACGGCCGAACCGAGGCTGATCGTCGAAACGGCGATCGAGTCTCCGTCGTTTGCACCCACCTGGAACGTGATCGTCCCGGCGTTGGCCAGCAGGCTGATGCCATTGAAAGCAGCGGCGGTGCCGATGCGCTGGATCTCCGAACCGAGCTGGTTGACCTCCGACTGGATGGCCGTGCGGTCCTCGGTCGAAAGGGTGCCGTTCTTGTACTGAACCGCCAGCTCACGGACACGCTGAAGCATGCTGTGAACCTCGTTCAGCTGACCCTCAGCGGTCTGCACCAGCGAAACCGCGTCAGAGACGTTGCGGCCGGCCTGGTCGAGACCACCGATCTGAGCACGCAGCTTCTCGCTGATGGCGAGACCCGCGGCGTCGTCAGCGGCACTGTTGATGCGGTAGCCCGAAGAAAGGCGGGCCATCGACTTCTGCATGCGATCGCTGGTGGCGGAAAGGTTCCGCTCGGCGTCGAAAGCAGCGGTGTTCGTCTGAATACGAAGGGACATCGTTCATCTCTCCTTGATGACGTGGTTTGTCTAGTCCCAGGGCGACTCCGTGTCACCCTTACTGCAGCCGGAGTAATCGACTCCGGTGGCGCCTTGTTTAGGCGCCTGGACGGTTGTCCTAGGCGGCCCCGGCCAGACGGCCGTGGCTCCATGCGGACACGATGCCGCCGGCGATCTCGCCCAGCGGCAGCACCTCGTTGACGGCGCCGCGAAGGGCCGCCTCACGGGGCATTCCGTAGACCACGGAGGTGGCCTCGTCCTGTCCGATCACCCAGCCACCGGCGTTGTGGAGGTCGACGAGGCCGTCCGCCCCGTCGTCGCCCATGCCGGTGAGGATCACTCCCAGCGCGTTCGCGCCGTAGACCCTGGTGACCGACTGGAAGAGCTTTGTGGCCGATGGACGGTGGCCGCGCACGGCGGGCTCGTCGATCAGCTTGATGCGGCGTCGGGGATCCACCGTCATGTGGTGCTCGCCGGGCGCGATCACGACCTCGCCCGGGCGGAGCTGGTCGCCCTGGGCGCCGAGCTTCACGCTCAGTGGGGTGACGTTGTTCAGCCAGTCCACGAGTCCCTGGTGGAAGCCGACGGTGATGTGCTGGACGATGAGGATCGGCACCGGGGCGGTGGCCGGCAGGGCGCCCACGATCTTGCCGAGAGCATCGGGGCCGCCGGTTGAGGAGCCGATCGCGACTATGTCGACCCTGCGGCGGGCAGCGGTTCTGGGGACTGGGGACTGGGGACTGGGGACTCGGGGCTCTACCGCCCCCGCCAGCCGCGGGCGGCGCCTCACGACGCGCACGCCCGACATCGTCTTGACCGTGCCCACGATCTCCGCGGCGCGGTCGGCGAAGTCCGGCGCGGCGGGGCCGGTCGGCTTCGCCAGCACCGCGAGTGCGCCCGAGTCGAGCGCCTCGAAGGAGAGGCGCACGTCCTTCGGGTCGATCGCGCTGATCACGACGATCGGCGTCGGGGTCTCCGACATGATCCGCCGGGTGGCCTCCAGGCCGTCCAGCTTCGGCATGTGGACGTCCATGGTGATGACGTCCGGCTTCAGCTTGGCGGCGAGCGCGACGGCCTCTTCACCGTCGCGCGCCTCGCCGACGACCTCCAGCCCGGGATCGCGGTTGACGATCGAGACGAGCAGGGCCCTGGCGACGACCGAGTCCTCGGTCACCAATACCCGGAGGGTTGCCACAGTCGTCAGACCCTGTAGGCGCCCGCGAGCTGCTCGAGCTCGGCAGCCACGCTGTTGAGGGCCTCGGCCGTACGCTGCGACTCCTCCGCGCTGTTCGCGAACTCGACCGCGGCGGTCGAGGCCTCGCGCATGCCGGTGGCAATCTGGTCCATGCCCGCGTTCTGCTCCCTGGCGGCGGCAACGATCTGCTGGGCCGACTGGGCGGACTCGCGGATCGAGTCGGTCAGCTGGGCGATGATCTCGCCGGCCTGAGCGGCCAGCTCGGCGCCCTGCTCCACCACGCTCGTGCCGTCCTCGGCGGCCTGCACCGCGGCGCGGGTGGCGGCCTGGATCTCCTCCAGGATGGTCTGCACCTGGGCGGTGGCCTCCTTGGACTGCTCGGCGAGGTTGCGGACCTGGTCGGCGACGACCGCGAAGCCCTTGCCCTGCTCGCCGGCACGGGCGGCCTCGATGGTCGCGTTCAGCGCCAGCAGGTTGGACTGGTCGGCCAGGTCGTTCACCGCGTCGGTGATCTCACCGATCTGAGCGGTGCGCTCGGACAGCGCCTGCACATCGCTGGCGATGCCCTCCACGCGCTCGCGGATCTCGGCCATGCCCTCGACGATCGCCTGGACCGCCTGGGCGCCCTGGTCGCCCTGGCGGACCGACTCCTGGGCGCGGAGGGCCACTTCCTCGGCCTTGCCGGCGGCCTGCTCGGAGGTCGCGCGGATCTCCTCCGTGGCGGTGGTCGTCTGGCTGATGGCGGCGGACTGCTGGCTGGCGCCGGCGGTCTGCTGGTTCACGGTGGCGAGGATCTCGCCGGCGCTCGAGGTGATCTGCTGGGCGCCGTCGCGGACCTGCGTGGACATCGAAGACAGGGCCTCGACCATCGAGTTCAGGTTGCCGCCGAGCTGAGCGAGCTCGTCGTGGCCCCTGACCTCGACACGCGAGCTCAGGTCGCCGCCGGCCACCTCGGTGGTGAACTCCGAGTAGCGCCGGACGCGGGGCACGATCTGGCGGACCAGCCAGGCGACGCCGGCCAGGCCGAGCAGCGCCGAGATCACAAGCGTGATCCAGGTCATGGTCCGGCCGCTGGACGCGGCGCTCTGGGTCTCCTTGAAACCGGCCGCGGCGCTCTTGTTCGCGGCGGCGGCAAGCGTCTCCATCGAGTCCTTCATCGGGCTGAGCCGCTCGTCGAGCGTGCCCGCGGCGTCGGCCTTGGCGCCCGCGGAGGCGTCCTTCGAGTCGAGCTTGCCGGCGTTCCAGTCGTTGATGAACTTCGGCCAGAGGCTGTTCTCCAGCGCGATCAGCTTGTTCTCCTGGGCGGTGCGGTCGGGCAGCTTGGCGAGGTGCGCCAGGTCGGCCTGGATGACCTTGCTCCGCTCCTGCAGCTCCGAGGCCTCGGACTTGCTGCCGGTGACGGTGGCCTGAACGGCCTCGTCCTGGACGTGACCGAGCTGAACGTTCAGCTCGTTGATCGTCTTCATGCCGTCGAAGTCACGGCCGAAAAGGGTCTTCGCATGGCCGTCCAGCGTGCCGATCGCGTGCAGGCCGCTCCAGGCGCAAACGCCCACTGCGGCGAGCACGACGGCGATCACCACGCCGAACTTCGCCTTGATATCGAGATGGACGTTCTTCATCAGATCAGCCTCTTCACTGTGTCGAGTAGATGGTCTTGCTCAGTCGAGCCCTTGATCACGTAGGCATCGGCGCCCGCATCGATGCCGCGCTTGCGGTCCTCGTCGGAGCTCAGAGTCGTGACGAGCACGAGCGGCATGTCCTTCAGCTTTGAATCCCCGCGCACCTTCTCGGTGAGCTCGAAGCCGGTCATGTTGGGCATCTCGACGTCCGAGACGATCAGGTCGCACGGGCTCTTCTGGAGCATGTTCCAGGCCTCGAGACCGTCGGAGGCGGCGGTCACGTCGTAGCCGGCGGCCTCGAGCAGCGCCTTCTCGAAGGTGCGGATGGTCACTGAGTCGTCGACCACGAGGATGCTTTGCTTGCCGCGCGGCGCCTTCGGCCCCGGGGTCGCGGGACTCGGGTCTCGGGTCTCGGGCTTCGGCTCGGGCTTTGCCGCCTTGCGCGGCGCTACCGCCGGAGCGGCCTTGCCGGAGGCCTTCAGCAGGTCGAGCACGTTCAGGATCGGCACGATCTCGCCGGTGCCGACGATCGTCGCGGCCGCGATGTGGCGGACGCGGATCAGCGGCTTCGGCAGCGTCTTGGTGGCGATCTCCTGGGCGCCGAGCAGCCCGTCGACCAGGAACGCGGCCCGGCGGTCGGCCGAGCCGAGAATGATCGCCGGCTGGCTCGCGCCCTCGCTCTCCCCGGCGGGGAGGCCGAGCACACCGCCCAGGCGCAGCAGCGTCATGGGACGCTCGTCGATCTTGATCGCCTCGCGGCCCTCGGTGTGACCGATGTCCTCCGCCGTCAGTCGCACGATGCGCTCGACGTTGGTGATCGGGATGCCGAAGGTCTGGCCGCCGGCCTGAACCAGCAGGCAGCGGGTGGTTGCGACGCTCAGCGGCACCGACAGCGTGAACTTCGAGCCCTCGCCGAGCGTCGACTCGACGTCGATCATGCCGTGGAGACGCTCGATGTGCTCGCGGACCACGTCCATGCCCACGCCGCGGCCGGAGAGGTCCGTGATCTCCTGCTTCGTGGAGAAGCCCGAGCGGAAGATCAGCCACAGCGCCTCGCGCTCGGACATGCCCTCCGCGTTCTCCGCCGTGATCAGGCCCTTCTCGACCGCCTTGGCCTTGACCTTCTCGACGTCGATGCCGGCGCCGTCGTCGATCACCTCGACGATCAGGTCGGCGGCGCGCTGCCCGGCGCGCAGGACCACGCGGCCCTCACGCTTCTTGCCGGACTGCTCGCGGTCGTCGGGCGACTCCATGCCGTGGTCGACGCAGTTGCGGACCATGTGGGTCAGGGGCGAGCGGAGCTGCTCGAGCACCTGCTTGTCCACCTCGGTCTCGCCGCCCTCGATCACGAGCTCGACCTCCTTCTTGAGCTCGCGGGTCATGTCGCGCACCATGCGGGGGAAGGTGTCGAACACGGTCGACACCGGCAGCATGCGCGTGCGGCGCACGTCGTCCTGGAGATCGGTGGTGACCTGGGCCATGCGGCGGCTGTCCGACTCGAACTTGCGGCGCAGCTCGCCGAGCCCGGCGCGGACCTCCTTCAGCTTCTCGTCGCTCGTCTCGAGGAACTCGACGAGCGAGCGGGCCTCGCCCAGCGCCGACTCGTCACCCTCGAGCGCGAGCTCGAGCACGCGCGCCGGGCGGGTCCTGCGCCAGCTCTCCTCGATCTCGAAGAGCGAGTCGAACAGCGAGCGGACCTCGGCCGAGCGGTGCTCGGCGCCGATGCGGGCGGCGAGCAGCTCGCCGACCTGGGCCATGAGCGCGTCCAATTTGCTGGTGGCGACTCGTACGGTTTCATCGACCGGAGCGTCGGCCTTCTTCCGTGCGGGCTTCGGCTTTGCCTCGGGTGTCGGGTGTGGGGTCTCGGGTGTCGGGGTCTCAGGCTCGGGCGCCGGAGCCGGCGCGCCCGCTCCGACAGCTATGCGGCAGAGGACCGTTCCCGTCGGAACCGTTTCGTCAGCCTGAACGAGGATCTCGGCGAGCGTGCCGGCGACGGGCGACGGCATCTCGGCATCCACCTTGTCGGTGGAGATCTCAACGAGATTCTCCTCGACAGCCACGGGGTCCCCGACCTGCTTGAGCCACTCGAGCACCGTCCCCTCGGTGACCGAATCGCCCATCTGCGGGAACTCCACATCGACGAGCTCCCCGCTCGG
>DATNBJ010000260.1:0-7555 GCA_035572055.1 Thermoleophilaceae bacterium
CGGCGACGGCAGCCGGGTGTCCTTCGGTTCCGCGGCGAGCAACCTCTCCAGCCAGCCGCTGCCCGGCGAGGAGGTCTGGGTCCACGACTTCAGCAGCGGCAAGACGATCCTGGCCAGCCGGGCCGACGGCGCGAACGGCGCGCCGGGGGTCGGCGACTCGTTCAACACGTTCATGAGCGCGAACGGCCAGGTGGTGGCGTTCGAGTCCGAGGCCACGAACTTCTTCTCGGGTACGCGCGGCGACTTCGAGACGTACCGCCGCGACCTGAGCGCGAACACCACCAGGCTCGTCTCCCGAGGTGCGGGAGCGAACGGCGCTGCCGTGCCGGGCTTCGGCGGGACGCCGGAGGGGATCACCGCGGATGGCGCGTGTGTGACCTTCTCGGCGACTGGGCTCCTGCTGGGCCCGGCGCCCGGCGCCGCCGACAACGTGCAGTCCTACATGCGCACGTTCAAGGCCAACTGCGGCCGCCCGGGCACGAGCGGGCTGGGCAGCGGGCTCGACAAGACCTCGCCGGTGCTGCGCTCGGTGTCGCTCAGCCGCACGCGCTTCCGCGTGGCCAAGGGCCGCAGCGCGATTGCGAGCGCGGTCCGGCGCGGCACGCTGCTGCGGCTCATGACGAGCGAGGCCGGCCGGCTGACCGTCCGGATCGACCGCGCGCGTGCGGGACGCAAGGTCCGCAAGGGGCGTGCGACCGTCTGCAGGGTCACGCACAAGCACCTGAAGCACGGGCGCTGCACCGCCTACACGAAGGCCGCCACGATCACGGGCGCGGTCAAGGCCGGGAACGTGACCGTGAAGCTCTCCGGGCGGATCGGCAAGCGCAGGATGGCGGCCGCCTCGTACCGCCTGACCGTGACCCTGCGCGACGCCTCGGACAATGTCTCGAAGCCCGCGAGCCTGCGGTTCACCATCATCCCCGGCTAGCGACCAAGGGAGACTCGAATGATCACCGGCCTCGACTTCATCGGCATCCCCTCACAGGACGCGGAGCGCGCGCGTTCCTTCTATGTGGACACGCTCGGTCTACGGCCCGACGACAAGGCGCAGTTCGAGGTATGGGCCGGGGACACCTGCTTCGGCATCTGGGAGCCGGAG
The DNA here is from genome assembly GCA_035572055.1 of Thermoleophilaceae bacterium. Taxonomy (GTDB): domain Bacteria; phylum Actinomycetota; class Thermoleophilia; order Solirubrobacterales; family Thermoleophilaceae; genus JAICJR01. The sequence continues at coordinate 1,100 of DATNBJ010000260.1, forward strand.
CGGCAGGGCATGCCGTTCGCGCCCCAGAAGAACGCGCACCCCGCGCTTCACGTCGACGACGTGGCGGCCACCCGTGCCGAGCTCGAGGCGAAGGGCGTGCGGTTCAACGGCGAGACCTTCGACACCGGCGTCTGCCACATGGCGCTGTTCACGGACCCCGACGGCAACGACCTGATGCTCCACCACCGCTACGCGCCGCGCACGTGAACCGCGACCGCCTCCACGTCCACCCCGGTGCGGAGAGTGTGCGGGATCGCCGCGGCCGCCTCGCAGTCGGCGACGAGCTGCCGGAGCTCCTCCTCCGGCGACTCGCCCGCGATGTCGATCTCGTAGGTGATGCCGGTGGAGAGCAGGGGGTCGCCCGCAAAGTCGCCGTCGGCGGACACCCGCAGCTCGGTGACCGACAGGCCGCGGGAGGCGGCGGCGCGCAGGATGTCGTTGAAGAAGCAGGCGGCCACGGCCAGGTGCAGGAGGTGACCGCCGGACATCGCCTCCATGCGGATCTCCGCGTGGTCCACCACGTGGTGGCGGATCCGGAGCTCGGACGGATCGACCGCGTCCGGAGCCGGCTCGGCGAGGCGGATGTGAGCGTCGAAGCGCGGCAGGAGGCGTAGCTTGCCAGCTTCGGTCGTGGACAGATTGCGCGCGGCCGGCTGCGTGTTCGCGGAGGCCGAGGCGAGGCTGCTCGAGGCGGAAGCCCGGACCACGCACGACCTCGACGCGATGGTCGACCGGCGCACGGCCGGCATCCCCCTCGAGCACGTGCTGGGCTGGGCGGAGTTCGGCGGGCTGCGAATCAAGGTGGAGCCCGGCGTGTTCGTGCCGCGCGCCCGGACGGAGCTGCTCGCGCGGCATGCGGTGGCGCTGACACACCGGGCCGCCGCGCTGGCGCCGCCCGCGCCGGTGGTGCTCGACATGTGCTGCGGCTCGGCCGCTCTGGGCGCCGTGCTGGCCGCGGCGGTGGGCGGCATCGAGGTGTACGCGGCGGACATCGATCCGGTGGCCGTGGCCTGCGCGCGCTGCAACCTGCCGGGTGGGCTCGTCTACAGGGGCGACCTCTACGGGGCGCTCCCGAATGGCCTGGCCCGCCGCGTGGACGTGCTCGTGGCGAACGCGCCGTACGTGCCGAGCGGCGAGCTGGAGCTGATGCCCCGGGAGGCGCGGCTGCACGAGCCACACGACACGCTCGACGGCGGCCGCGACGGGCTCGACCTGGTGCGCCGCGTGATCGCCGGGGCGCCGTCGTGGCTGCGGCCGGGCGGCCACGTGCTCGTGGAGACGAGCGAGGATCAGGCGGGGCTAGCTCTGGAGGAGCTGCGGCGGGCGGCGTTCACGCCGCGCCTCGTTCGCGACGAGGAGCTCGACGCCACGGTGGTGATCGGCGGGCCGTAGTCTGCGGCGCGTGGACACGGCGCTGCTCGTGATCGACGTGCAGGAGGAGGCGCTCGAGGGCTGCCACGACGCCGAGGGCACGGTGACGCGCATCAACGACGTCTCGCGGCGCATGGCCGAGGCCGGCGCGCCTGTGATCTACATCCAGCACGAGGACGACGGCGAGCTGGTTCGCGAGAGTCCCGGCTGGCAGCTCGCCGCGGGACTGGAGCGACCCGACGAACCCGTGCGGCTCGCGAAGACCTTCCGGGACGGCTTCGAGGCCACCGACCTCCAGGGCATGCTCGAGCGCGAGGGCATTCGGCGCGTGGTGATCACCGGGGTGCACTCCGACTTCTGCGTCCAGACCACCGCGCTGTCGGCGCTCATCCGCGGCTTCGATCTGGTGCTCGTCAGCGACGGCCACACGGCGAGGACCTCGCCGGAGACGAGCGAGCTCAGCGGCGAGGCGCTCAGGCAGCTCGTGAACGCCCGCATGGCGACCCTGCGCTATCCGGGCCGGACGATCGAGGTGGTGAGGGCAGCCGAGTTGTCCCTGTGAGCGGCGCGTCGAGGTGAGCGCCGCTCACGTCACGATCGTTGCGGGCTGAGACCGCTGCGGGCCGGCGTGGGCGGGCCCGCCCCCAGCCGGTGCCCAAGCTGCACGCGGGCCATCACGCCCGCGCCCAGCAGCAGGCCGAAGGCCACGACGTAACAGGTGATCAGCACGCCGGCGAGGATCAGGAACGCCTTGACGGGCGTGTTGCCGGACACCCAGCGCATGTAGTAGCCGGCGGCCGTGGGGGTGACCTGGAGGATCACGCCGCTGAGCGCGCCGCCAATCAGCGCGGGGCGCCAGCTCCCGGCCTCGCGTGCCACCACCTTGAACACCCCCGCGCAGATCAGTCCGATGATCGCCATCGCGACGAACGGGGCGAGGATCCGCACCAGCGTCGAGTCGACCTCGAGCCGGTGGATGAAGCCGGTCCCGGCGGACGCCAGCACGACCATCAGCACGATCATCACGGCCACCGCCGCCGCCACGCCGATGTTGTGCAGCTTGCCGAGCAGCGGGTTGTGCGGCCTGCGCGCGAGCATCCGGCCGAGGCAGCGGTCCACGACTCCCACCACGCCGGAGCTCGTCCACAGCATGCCGACGATCGCGCCGGCGATCAGCAGCGGCGAGTCCTTCTTCGTCCGCAGGATCAGGTCGACGATCTGCTCGTGGGCGTCAGCGGGGAGGACGCCGCTGACCTTCTCGGCAAGCGTCTGCGCCTCGGCGTAGTCGCCTAGGAGAATCGCGGCGAGCGCGGTGAGACCCAGCGCGAGCGGGGCAAGGGACGACAGCAGGTACCAGGCAAGCGCGGGAACGTCGGCGCTCACACCGGAGTCCCAGTAAAGCCCGGTCAACTCTCGAAAGGCGCGCCGCACAGTCGACCACCGGCACAGTTTCCGCCGCGGGCGGGCCCATCGGCGTCATCCGATTCGGGCGATGCGCGCAGGGCCAGTGCGGGCGACCTTTCCGGTCTGTGGACAGGTCCCTGCTGCCACGCTGGTTCCAGAAGATGGGCCTGGCCGCCTGGCTGATCGTCGGGATGTTCCTGGTCATCATCGGGGCGGTCTGGATTCTCGACAAGGTCTCGAACATCGCCGAGCCGCTGATCCTCGGCGCGGTGGTGGCGGCCGTGGGCGGCGCCGGGGTGGACTACCTGCAGACGCGCCACTGGCCGCGGCCGCTCGGCGCGGCCGTGGTCATGCTCGCCATCGGCGCCCTGGCGGCCGGCGTCGTGCTGATGGTGCTCGCCGGCATCACCTCCCAGGCGCCACACATCGACGCCTCCATGTCACACGCGGTCGACAGGGTCAAGGGCTGGCTCGAGGACCTCAACATCAACTCGGCCTCGGACGCGTCCGAAGGCGTCAAGAAGGCGGTGCCGGCGGTGGGCAAGGTGCTGCTGAACGGCGTCCTCACCGGGATCGTCGGCCTCAAGTCGATCCTCGTCTTCCTCGGCTTCTCCGCCTTCATCACGTTCTTCCTGCTGATGGACGGTCCGAACATGGGCCGCTGGATCGAGCGCCACATGGGCATGCCGCAGGCCACGGCCCGCATCGTGCTCGGCGACATCGTCCACGCGCTGCGCAAGTACTTCCTCGGCCTGACGATCGTCGGCCTGTTCAACGCGCTTGTGGTGGCGATCGGCGCGCTGATCCTCGGTGTGCCGCTGGTCGGGACGATCGCGGTCGTGACCTTCGTGGCCAGCTACGTGCCGATCATCGGCGCCTGGACCGCCGGCTTCTTCGTGTTCGCGCTGGCGCTCGCCGACCAGGGGACCAGCACGGCGTTCCTCATGGCCCTGGTCGTCTTCCTCGCGAACGGGCCGCTACAGCAGATCGTGCAGCCGATCGCCTACGGCGCGACGCTCGAGGTGAACCCGCTGGTGGTGTTCGTGGTCACGATCGCGGCGGGCACGCTGTTCGGCATGGTCGGCCTCGTTCTGGGTGCGCCGCTCGTGTCGGCCGGAGTTCACATATCCGCGGATTTGCGCAAGGCCGAGGCGCCGGAGGTCGCCCCGCCGGAGCCGGCGCCGGAAGCTGTCTAGCGCCGCCTGTATACAACAGCGCGCTGCCTGTATACACTGGCACTGAGGATGGCTGAGGGAGACCGATTCGAGATCCTGCCGGTCGGTCGCGGCGAACGGGACGCCGAGCAGTTGCGCACGCCGCTTCACCTGACCGTGACCTGCTCGCCGAAGCACGGGCCCGACCACACGGTTGAGGCCGCAAAGCGGCTCAGCACGCTGGGACACGCGGTAACAGTGCACATCGCGGCCCGGATGGTGCGCGACCCGGCCCATCTCGACTCCCTGCTCGCCGGCATGGCCGAGGCGGGAGTGGACGACCTCTTCCTGATCGGCGGCGACGCGGAGGAGCCGGTCGGGTTGTATACAGGCGCTGACCAGCTGCTTCCGCTGATCGCAGAGCATCCCCAGCGCCCACGCACGATCGGCATCGCCGGCTATCCCGAGGGCCACCCGCTGATCTCCGACGAGGAGCTCGACCGGGCGCTGATCGAGAAGAGCCGCCACGCGGACTACGTCACCACGCAGATGTGCTTCGACGCGGCCGCCGTGCGCGACTGGATCACGCGCCAGCGCGAGCGCGGGATCGAGCTCCCCGTGCTGATCGGCATGGCCGGCAAGGTCAGTCGCGCGCGCCTGCTGGAGCTGTCGGTGAAGATCGGCGTCGGCCCCTCGCTCAAGTTCGTGCGCAAGCAGCGCGGGCTCCGTAGGCTCTTCTCACGCGGCTCCACCGCGGACAAGCTCTACGACGCGCTCGTCCCTGCGCTCGGCGACCCGAAGCTGAACGTGACCGGCTTCCACTACTTCACCTTCAACAACCTGATCGATACCTGGCAGTGGCAGCTCGAGAAGCAGGGCCGGACCGGTCGCGCCAAGGGGGCAGCCGCCAGTAACTACGTCAACCCCGAGGAGAGCACCGCATGACTCCCAGCAACCTTCAGCAGGTCCTCGACGAGGCCGACAACACCGTCGAGCTGCTGCGCAACTCTCAGATCGGCGCGTACATCTACCCGGTCGTCCCCTACGAGTTCAGCAACTGGCGCCGCGAGCAGAAGGCCTGGGCGAACAGCGCGGTCCTGTTCGACCAGACCCACCACATGGTCAACCTCTTCCTCCGAGGTCCGGGCGCCATCAAGCTGATCTCGGACACCGGGATCAACAGCGTCGAGAACTTCCCGGTCGACATGGCCAAGCAGTTCGTGCCCTGCACCCCCGCCGGCAACGTGATCGGCGACGGCATCCTCTTCCACCTCGACGACGATGAGTTCGTCTGGGTCGGCCGCGCGCCGGGCGCCAACTGGCTGGAGTACCAGGCGCAGGCCGGCGACTACGACATCGAGGTCGAGAAGGACGACCGCTCGCCCTCGCGCCCGTACGGCAAGGCCGTGACGCGCAAGTACTGGCGCTTCCAGATCCAGGGCCCGAACGCCTGGGCCGTGATCGAGAAGGTGAACGGCGGGGCGGTCGAGCAGCTCAAGTTCTTCCGGATGGCGACCATGAACGTGGCCGGTCAGCAGGTCCGCACGCTGCGCCACGGGATGGCCGGCGAGCCGGGCCTCGAGCTGTGGGGTCCCTACGAGACCTACGACGAGACCCGTGACGCGATCCTCGAGGCGGGTCAGGAGTTCGGGCTGATCCCCTGCGGCGCGCGCGCGTACGCGTCGAACACGCTCGAGTCGGGCTGGATACCGTCGCCGCTGCCCGCGATCTACACCGGCGAGGAGCTGCGCGCCTACCGCGAGTGGCTGCCCGCGCAGGGCTACGAGGCCACGAACGCGCTGGCCGGCAGCTTCGTCTCAGACGACATCGAGGACTACTACACGACCCCGTTCGAGCTCGGCTACGGCCACATGGTCAAGTTCGACCACGACTTCATCGGCCGCGACGCGCTCGAGCAGGTCGACCCGGACACGCAGCGGAGGAAGGTCACGCTCGAGTGGTCGAACGAGGACATGGCCGAGATCTTCGCTTCGGCGCTGTTCGCGCCCGAGGGCGAGGGCTACCAGTTCTTCGACGTCCCGAACGCGAACTACGGCTCGTCGAACTTCGACGCCGTGCTCGACGAGGGCGACGACGTGGTCGGCTTCTCGCTCTTCACGGGGTACAGCGCCAACGAGAAGCGCGCGCTCTCGCTGGCGACCGTCGACCCGGAGATCGAGGTCGGCACGGAGCTACGGGTCGTCTGGGGAGAGCCCGACGGCGGGTCACGGAAGACGACGGTGCTGCCGCACCGCCAGAAGGAGGTGCGCGTGATCGTGAGCCCGGTGCCGTACTCGGAGGTCGTCCGGACGTCGTACGCGGAGGGCTGGAGGACGGAACAGCCGGTCAGCTGAGGCGAGCGAGACGAACGGCGAGCGGGCGCGCGCAGTTCAAGCCGGGCGCGTCCGCTTCTCGTCGGCGAGCTGCCGGAGCCAGCCGGCAGCGGCCCCCGCGACCCGCGGCTCGACCCCGAGCTCGCGGAGATAGTCCGCCGCGGCGTTCATCTCGTCGTGGCGTCGCTCGGCAT
>DATNBJ010000261.1:0-4255 GCA_035572055.1 Thermoleophilaceae bacterium
TCATCGCCGCCCTCGAGGCGCCGGGTGAGCGGGTCGCGGGAGAGATCTTCAACGTGGGCGGCGACGCCCTGAACCACACGATTGCAGCCCTGGGTGACCTGGTGGCGGAGACCGTGGGCGGCGTCGAAGTGGTGCACCAGCAGGACGTGACCGACGCGCGCGACTATCGGGTCAGCTTCGAAAAGATTCGCCGCGTGCTCGCGTTCGAGCCCGAGTTCACCGTGGCCGCCGGGATCCGCGAAGTCGCGGCGGCGGTGCGCGCCGAGCCCGCGCTCCGCAGCTACCAGAATCCCGTGTACCACAACGTCCAGGCGCTGAAGCGGAGCTTCGTCATGCCGCGGCGCCGTCGCGAGGACTGGACGCTTGCCCGCGAGCCCGCGCACGCCTGAGCGGCGCGACTTCCGTGACGGCTGCGCGGACGACGGACTTCCTGGTGGTGGGCGGCGGCATCCTCGGCCTCACGCTCGCCCTCGAGCTCAAGCGCCGGCAGGAAGACAGCTCGGTCACGCTGCTCGAGAAGGAGCCCGCCTGCGGCCTCCACGCGAGCGGCCGCAACAGCGGCGTCCTCCACGCGGGCTTCTACTACTCAGCCGACACCCTTAAGGCACAGCTGACCCGCGAGGGCAACCGCCAGCTCACGGCCTACTGCGCCGAGCGCGGTCTGCGACTCGACCGCTGCGGCAAGCTCGTGGTCGCCAAGGACGCCGCCGACCTGGCCGGCCTGGAGGAGCTGCAGCGCCGTGGCCGCGCCAACGGCGTCGAGCTCGAGGTCCTCTCCCTCGACGACGCGCGGCGCCTCGAGCCGCGGGCGCGGACCTACGAGCGGGCGCTGTTCTCCCCCAGCACCGCCACCGTCGATCCGGCCGAAGTCGTCGCCTCGCTGGTGGGGGACGCGCGCGCGGCGGGCATCGAGCTCCTTACGGGTGCGGCCTACCAGGGACGCGCCCGCGGTGGGGCTGTGCTCACGTCCGCGGGCCCGGTCGACGCCGGGTATGTCGTGAACGCGGCCGGGCTCTATGCCGACCAAGTCGCACGCGACTTCGGGTTCTCGGAGCGGTACCGCATTCTGCCGTTTCGTGGACGTTATCTCGTCGCCCCACCCGGCGCTCTGAGCGTGCGGACCCACGTGTACCCCGTACCCGCCCTCGCAAATCCGTTTCTCGGCGTGCACGTCACGCGTAGGGTAGACGGCTCCGTGAAGATCGGACCTACCGCGACGCCGGCGTTGTGGCGCGAGCACTACGACGGCTGGCGCAACTTCAAGCTGGGGGAGTGCCTCAGCATCGCCGGCCGCGAGCTGGGTATGCTGGCACGCAACGACCACGGGTTCCGCCGGCTCGCCCTGGCGGAGCTGCGCGCGTGGGGGCGACGCGGCCTGGTGCGCCGCGCGGCGACGCTCGTCGATGGCGTCCGCGCGGCCCGGTTCCGCCAGTGGGGACGCCCCGGGATCCGGGCCCAGCTGTTCGACGTGCGCGAGCGCCGGCTGGAGATGGACTTCCGCTACGAAGGGGACGACCGCTCGTTCCACGTCCTCAACGCCGTCTCACCCGCGTTCACGTGCGCCCTGCCGCTCGCCGAGTATCTCGTCCAGCGGATCGAACAGCGGCTGCACGCGGTCGCCACCGCGACGTGACGCGATGACCACCCCAGACCCCGCACCGGCGCCCGCGGGCGGTGGTGCCATGCCACCGTCGAGCGGGACGACACGCGCGCCGAGCCTGACGCAGAAGGCGTCGCTCACGGTCGTGGCGTACGGGCTGGAGTACGGCGCGAAGCTGGCCGTGGGCCTCGTCGTCACGCCCATCCTCGTGAGCCGGCTGGGCCAGGCGTTGTACGGCGTGTTCGAAATGCTCGGCCGCCTGACCAGCTATATCGCGCCGCTGAGCGGCCGCCCGCCGGAGGCGTTGCGATTGGTGGTGGCAAGCCGCCAGGCCGACCGCGACCCCGCCGCCGAGCGGCGAGCCGTGGGCGGCGCCCTGGTGGTGTGGCTGCTGTTCCTGCCGGTCGCCGCCGGCGCTGGGGCGGTGCTCACCTGGTTCGCGCCGACCCTGGCTGGTGTCGAGCCCGCGCTCGCGGGGACCGTGCGGGTGGCCTGCGCCGCCCTGCTCGGCGCCGTGCTGCTGGGCGGGTTGCTGGCCGTGCCGGAATCGGTGCTGTTCGGCATGAACCTCGGCTATAAGCGCATGGAGCTGCAAGCAGGGCTGAGCGTGGTGGGTGGTCTCCTGACCGCCGGGGCGGCGTATCTCGGCCTGGGACTCGCCGGGGTCAGTGCCGCGCAGCTGCTGGTGGCCGGCGTGACCGGTCTGTGCTACTGGGGGATCGCGCGTGCCTACGTCTCCTGGTTCGGCGCCGCCCGCCCCACCCGGTCCGACATCCGCGCCCTGTTCGCGATGAGCGGCTGGCTCTCGTTGGGCGACTTGATCGCGAAACTGCTGCTCGCCAGCGACCTCATCATTCTCAGTGCCATGCGCTCGCCCTCCCTGGTCACGACGTATGTCCTGACGGGCTACGCCGCGCGGGCGGCCGTGAACCTCCACAGCGCCGCCGTCGCCGCCGCCATGCCGGGACTGGGCGGCCTGATCGGCCGGGGACAGTTCGCGTGGGCCGCGCTGGTGCGCCGCGAGATCCTGGGACTCACCTGGCTGTTCGTCACGGCCGTGGGCGCCACGATCCTGTTGTGGAATCACTCTTTCGTGGCTCTCTGGATCGGCGCCGGGCAATGGGCCGGCTCCACCGTGGACCTGCTCATCGTCCTCGCCGCGGTGCAAACCGCCTTCATCCGCGCCGACTCGAATATCATCGACGCCGCCTTGCATCCCTGGAGCCGAGTGCGCGTGGGCGCCGTCGCCGCCGTCCTGACGGTGTGCGGGATGGTCGTGCTGACGCGCTGGTGGGGGCTGCCGGGTCTGTGCCTGGGCATCCTCGTGGGCCGCGCGGTCCAGACCGTGGTCTACCCGCGACTGGTGCGCGCCTCCCTCCATGGCGTGGAGCCCGAGTCCCCCTGGACGACCGCGCGGCCGCTGGCCGCGATGATCGTGGTGTTCGCCGCGGCGGTGGCGCTCGGCAGCCACCTCCTGGCGCCGGGGTGGGTGGCGTGGGCGGCGGGCGTGGCGCTGAGCCTGGGGCTCACCGCGGCCATCGCCTTCGTGACCGGACTTGCGCCCGAAGCGCGCCGCGCCGTGATCGCCCGCGCGCGGGCTATCGTGGATCGGCGCCCGTGACGCAACCCGTGCTGCGGTATCGCGAGATCGCCGGGCTCCCCAGACTGGCGTGGCTGGCCAGTACGCCGCGGGATGCCGGGGAGGTGCTCGTCTACCACGGCTCGGCCGTCGAGTGCACGCCGGAATGGATGGTCGAGGGGGTGTGGGACGGCGAGTTCCGGCTGGGCGCTTTCCACCGCAGTCCGCACTTCTTCGGCAGCGGCATCCGGGTCGAGGAGGGACAGGTGCACTTCGTCCCCTCGAGCGCGCTCGTGAACCGGTTGCTGTATTGCATCCACCAAGACCGCATCCTCGTCTCGAACAGCCTCGCGCTGCTGCTCGCCTTCACCGGGGCCAAACTCGACCCGGCGCACGATTATCGCGCCGAGACCTATGCCATCCGGCAAGGCGCCGGTCGCTACCCGCGCGCCTTCCTGGTCACGCACCCGGAGATCCAGACATTCTATCAGTTGTACGACGAGAGCCTGGTGCTCGCGGGCGGTGAGCGCTCCTTCCAGTCACCGCGGCCGCGGCTGCAGGTCCCTTCTTTCGAGCAGTATCGCACCCTGGTCACCGAGGCCCTTCAGCTCCTGCGCGCCAACTATGCAAGCCCGGAGCGCCGCTTCCCCATGACGGCGTTCGCCACCATTTCGTCGGGGTATGACTCGGCCGCCAGCGCCGCGCTCGTGGCCAACCTCGGCATCGCGACCTGCTTCACGAGCCGCCGCTCGAACTCCCACATCCCATGGTGGCTCAGTCGGCGCGCGGGTACGGACGACGGAACGCCCATCGCCGACCTGCTGCGACTGCGGACGGCGTACCTCGACCCGCGGCACTCCCGCGTCACCGAAGACGAGCTGTATTACCTCGCGCCGGGCTGCGCCCCCACCATGACGGTGCTGCATTCGCTCACGCGCGATCTCGAGCGCCGCGGCGGCGCGGCCGTCCTGTTCACCGGATTCCAGGGCGACGAGGTGTGGGACGTGAACCCCTGGGAGCGCGCCTATCAGGACGCCGGGGTGCTGCGTGGCGACACGACCGCCTTGATGCTGACG
>DATNBJ010000262.1:0-2401 GCA_035572055.1 Thermoleophilaceae bacterium
TCACGTTGCTCTGGGGGATGTGCGACTGCTTGGCGAGCGCCCTGGCGGCAGCTGGCACGTTGGGCCCGCCGAGCGCCGCGCCGAACGCGTAGATGCGCAGGTCGCGCGGCAGCTTGCGGCCCATCGTGGAGTGCACTCCGAGCACCTTCTGGGCGGGGTTGGCGTTGCCGTTGCCCACCGCGCCCGCGTCGTCCGTGAGCCGCTGCGGGTGGTACCAGGCGGTGCCGTCGAGACCCTTCAGTCCCCAGCCGCCGAACATCTCGGCGTAGCGGCGAATCGGGGTGAGCGCGCCGGTGGAGTCCCAGCCGCGCGGGTTGCCGCTCGCGGCGAGCTGGCCGAGGTGCGCCTGCGCCGCGCGCAGCGTCGGCGGCGAGGTCTTCACGTCGAGCGCGTAGCCGTACTGGCCGAGGTTCGTGACCGGCACCGGCGCCTTGAGGTTCGGCGGCAGCAGCGGGAACTGCTGTCCGAGCGACGGGCTGTTCGGATCGATGATCGCGCCGATCGCGCCCGTGGCGTTGAAGAGTCCGGCGTACGGCGCGCCGATGCCTCCGAAGGCGAGCCATGGAGATCCCTTCTGCAGCGACTGGAGCTCCTCCTTCGCCTTCGCCGCCGTGACGGGCGTGGGGCTGCTCGCGCCGTCGATCAAGACGAGGCCCGACAACCCGTCGGCGCCCGCCTTGCCGCCGAAGTTCCAGGTGGCGTATGCGGTCGTGATCGTCCCGCCGAGCGAGTGCCCGCCGACCACCACGTGGCCGCCGAGCTTCTCGGCCCGGAGCACCACGCGGCGCAGGTCCTGGATCTCGGTGTTCATGCCCCACTGCTTCGCGTACGCCACGCCGGCGTCCGGGATGAGCTGGAAGTGCTTCGTGATGCTCGTGTTGCTGAGCCAGCCGAGGTAGTAGTCGAAGAGCTGCTGGCCGCTGGCCTTGCCCTGCTTGGCCTGGTCGAGGACCGACTGGTCCTCGAGCAGGTTCTCGCGGCGCTCGACAGCCCACACCTGCCAGCCCTTCGTCTTGCTGACGATGTCCTTCGCGAGTGGCTCGAAGTAGGCGGCGCTGGCGGAGGTGCCGGGGTTCAGCACGAGCACGTTCTTCGCCGACGCGGGCCCGGTCTCGAGGATGCCGACCCTGTTGTATTTCGCCGGCGTGCCCGGCGACTTGTAGCCCGCGATGCGCACGAACTTCACGCGCACCGCCGCCGATGCGGACGAAGCAAAGGCTCCGGTCGCCAGCAGGGCGACGACCAGCACGAACCAGCGACCGCTCCTCGAGTCCATTCTCAGCACCCTCCTCGGTGGGACACGGCGTAAGCGCAGAAACACTTGCGTCTCTGACCGAAACGAGTCTGTTTTGGGACTATACGGGAGTGTCTCCGAACGCGCAGGTCCAGGTGCTGCCGCGCGGTCCGCATCTCAGCGTGCGCGATGAGCTGCGCGCCTCCCAGCGGGGCCGGCTGATCTGCGCGATCGCCGACTCGGTGGCGGCGAAGGGCTATCCGGACACGAGCGTGGCCGACGTGATCGCGCTCGCGGGCGTCTCGCGCCGGACCTTCTACGAGCACTTCAAGGACAAGGAGGAGTGCTTCCTCGCCGCCTACGACGAGGGCGCGAAGGCCACCTATGACGCGATGGTCGAGGCGGCCGAGGGCCTCGACGACTGGCGCGTGATCCTCGACGCGGTGCTCACCACCTGGCTCGAGTTCCTGCAGGCGGACCTGGCCTTCACGCGCGCGTACATGGTCGAGTTCTGGGCGGCGGGCGACGCCGCCCGCCAGCGCTGGATGCGCCGGCGCGACCGCACCGGCGGCCTGCTGAAGACGCTTCACGAGATGGCGCGCAAGGAGGACCCGCGGATCGTGCCGGTATCGGACACGGTGGTGGCCGCCGTCGTGGGCGGCGTCAACCGCGTGCTGATCTCACACGTGCTCGAGAACCGCTCCGAGCCGCTCACCGAGCTCAGGCCGGACCTCGTCCGCTTCATCAAGATGAGCCTCGCGACGCGCGAGAAGCCCTAGCCTCCCCGGGATGGACAAGAAGGAGGACGCCCTCTACGGACTGCCGCTCGAGCAGTTCACCCCCGAGCGCGACGAGCTGGTCAAACGCCTGCGCAAGGAGGGGGACCGCGACGGCGCCGCGCGCGTGAAGAAGCTGCGTAAGCCCACGGTGGCCGCGTGGGCTGTGAACCAGGTGGCGCGCAGCCAGCCGAAGGCGATCCGCGAGCTGGGCAAGGCGGCCGAGGCGCTGGGCAAGGCGCAGGCGGCGGTGCTCTCGGGGAAGGGGAGCGCCGACAAGCTCCGCGCGGCGAGCGAGCGCGAGCGAGCCGCCGTGCAGGTCCTGATGGAGGCCGCCCGCGGCCTGCTCACCGGTAACGGAAAGGCTCTCAGCGAGTCCACGCTCGAGGAC
>DATNBJ010000263.1:0-3632 GCA_035572055.1 Thermoleophilaceae bacterium
CGACACGCCGAGCGGCTACACGGTCACGCTCGGAGTCCCAAGCAACAACTCCACCGTGCGGCGCGCGCAGGTGGTGCTGCCGCAGGGCACGATGCTGTCGCCCAAGTCCGCGGACGGAGCCCTCGCGTGCACCGACGCCCAGCTCGGCGCCGGCAACTCGGCGCCCGCCGCATGTCCGGCCAGCTCGCAGATCGGCACGACGTCGATCGTCACGCCGCTGCTCGGCACGCTCGCCGGCAAGGTCTTCCTCGGCCAGCCCACGCCGGGGCACCTGCTGCGGCTGTTCGTCGACATCGAGCAGTCGGGGGTGAAGATCAAGCTGCCAGGCGAGGCCACGCCGGACCCGAGCACGGGGCAGCTCACCACCGTGTTCGACAACCTGCCGCAGGTGCCGTTCAGCTCGTTCGCACTGGCGTTCCGCGGCGGGCCCGCGGCCATCCTCAGCAACCCGGCTGACTGCGGCTCCCACACCGCCGTCGCCACGCTCAGCCCCTGGAGCGGCGGAGCGAACAAGAGCCCGCAGGACTCGTTCACCACCAGCTTCAACGGCTCGGGCGGCGCCTGCCCGGCCAAGCCGGCGTTCACGCCGTCCGTCAGCGACAGCGCCGCCAACACCGCGGCCGGGGGCGACCCCAAGTCGCTCGCGATCACCGTCATCCGGCCCGACCGCGACCAGCGCCTGCGCAACGTGCGCTTCTCCCTGCCGCCCGGACTGCTCGGCAAGGTGACCGGCGTGCCGCTGTGCCCGGAGGCCGACGCCGCGAGCGGCAACTGCCCCGCGAACACGCGCACCGGCACGGTCACCGCCGCGGTGGGAACGGGCTCGCAGCCCGTCACGCTGAGCGGCCCCGTGTACATGGGCGGTCCCTACAAGGGCGGCCTGCTCAGCCTGATCGCGGCGCTGCCGGCCAAGGTCGGCCCGCTCGACCTCGGCACCACGGTGCTGCGCTCGGCGATCTCGCTGCGCCCAAGCGACTCCGGGCTCGACGTGGTGTCAGACGACCTGCCGCGCTTCGTGCAGGGCATCCCCGTCGACGTGCGCACGCTCACCGTCGACCTCAACAAGCCGGGCGTGCTGCTCAACCCCACGTCGTGCGCCCCGCAGGCCATCGGCGGGACGCTGACCTCGGTGCTGGGCGACGTCGCCACGGCCTCCGCTCCGTTCCAGGCCACCGCCTGCGACCGCCTCCCGTTCGCGCCCAAGATCCTGGCGGTGGCGGGCGGCAAGGGCAACACGCAGAAGGGCTCGCGCCCGCTGTTCCGCACGATCGTCGAGCAGCCGATCGAGCAGGCGCGCCTGGCGTCCACCACCGTCACGCTGCCGCCGGCGCTCGGCGTGGCGAGCGGCAAGGTGCCCTGCCCCGCGCTCCAGGCGGACGCCGGCACGTGCCCCGCCACCTCGCAGGTGGGCACGGCCAACGCCACCACACCGGTGCTGCCCGGTGAGCTGAAGGGACCCGTCTACCTGATCCAGCAGCCCGGCAGCCCGCTGCCCGGGGTGCTCGTCGAGCTGCGCGGCCCGGTGAACCTCAACCTGCGCGGCGCCGTCTCGATCGGAAGCGGCGGACTCACGACCACCTTCAACGGCATTCCCGACGTGCCGATCTCGCACTTCGAGCTCGCCTTCACGGGAGGCAAGAACGGCACGCTGATCACCTCGCGCAACCTCTGCCGCGGCTCGGTGCTGACCTTCAAGTCGTCGTTCACCGGGCACAACGGGGCGAGCCTCAGCCGCACCTCGCCGGTCGGCATCCAGGGCTGCGCGCCGACGATCACCGTGTCCGTGCGGCACGCGGGCAGCACGCGCCCGGCGGTCCTGATCTCGTTCCGCGAGCCGGCGGTGTCGAGCGCCCTGTCGAAGCTCACGCTGAACCTGCCGGCCGCGCTGCGCGGCTCGCGCGGCGGGCGCGTGACGGTGGTGGCGGGCAAGCGCAAGCTCGGACGCCGGTCATTCCGGCTTGGCGAGCGCACGGTCGTGCTCCAGCGCCTCCCGGCGGGCACGCACGTGCTCAAGGTCAGCCTGTCGAAGGGCGCGATCAAGCTGCGCAAGACCCGTCAGGGCACCACCGGCGGCCCGGGGTCGAAGCTCCACTTCGGCCTCAGCGCCGTGGACGAGGCGGGCACGAGGACGAGCTACGGCGTCGCGACGCGCGCGAAGTAGCGCCGCGCGGCCTTCGGGGAGGACGACCGCGCGGCGCGTCGGGCGGGGGTTGTCAGAGCGAGGCCAGGTCGCGGACCTGGGTGAGGCGGAAGGCGTTGCCTGAGGGATCGCGGAAACCGGAATCGATTCCGTAGGGGCGCTCCTCGGGCGGCTCGGTGAACTCCACGCCGCGGGCCTTCAGCTCCTCATACGAGGCCTGGCAGTCGTCGGTGGAGAGGAACACCGTGCCGGCGAAGCCCTTGCCCATCAGCTCGCGCACCTGCTCGCCGGTCTCGGAGTCCATCACCGGCGCGCCGGGGATGGCCATGAGCACGACGGCGAAGTCCTCCTGTCCGGGCGGCCCCACGGTGAGCCAGCGGAAGTCGCCCAGCTCGGCGAGGGTCACGTCGGCGCGAACCTCCCAGCCGAGCTTGTTCGTGTAGAAGTCGAGCGCCTCATTCTGGTCGTGGACCCAGAGCTGCGCGTTGGCGATCCTGATCATTTCGAGTCTCCTTGGGGTGAACGGATTGACCGTCCCCGCAAGCTAACTCGCGACCGCGCGGCTGTCTTCTCGAAACGTGCTGTGTTGGGGGCGGCCGTAGAAGCGCGCCACGCAGGCGGGGATCCGCGCGAGGTGCGACGCCGGCGGGAACGACGCCCTGTACTCGGTGGGCGTCTTGCCGAACGTGCGCCCGAAGCTCGTGGTGAAGGAGCCGACGCTCTGCAGACCGACCGACATGCAGATGTCGGCCACGGAGCGGTCGGTGGTTCTCAGCAGCGCGGCGGCGCGTTCCAGCCTTCGCGTGAGCAGGTACGCGTGCGGCGACTCCCCGAACGCGCGGCGAAACTCGCGGCTGAAGTGGGCCCTGCTCAGCCCGGCGGCATGCGCGAGCTCGTCGACGTCGAGCTGTTCGAAGTAGCGCGCGTCGGCCAGGTCCTTGGCGCGGAGCAGGTGGCGAGCGGGTGGGACGAAGGCCATCGGCCCAGTATCGCGCGTCAGGCGGGAGTCGCCATCGGCGTCGGCGGGCCGGCAGGCGCGGGCTGCGCGTCGAACTCCCTGCGCGCTCCCTCGATCTCGTCCATGTGCCCGTAGGCCCAGGCGCGGATCGTGCTCACCGCCTCGGCCAGGCTCTCGCCGAGCGGCGTGAGCGAGTACTGGACCGTGACCGGCACGGTGGGGAACACCTCGCGCTCCACCAGGCCGTCGCGCTCGAGCGCGCGCAGCGTCTGCGTGAGCATCTTCTGCGTGACGCCCTCGATTTCGCGGCTGAGCTCGGAGAAGCGGAGCGTGCCGTGGTCGCCCAGGGCGCTGATCACGAGCATCGTCCACCTGTCGCCGATCCGCCGGAGCACCTGCCGGGTGGGACAGGCGGCGCTCATGATGTCGAAGCGGTCGGCCATGGTTTCTGAAAGGTACCTATAGCACTTCGAGGTGCCTTCTTTCCAGATCGCCGGTGACTCCCTACGGTCCTGGCATGACCGTTTTTCGCGC
>DATNBJ010000264.1:0-6002 GCA_035572055.1 Thermoleophilaceae bacterium
CATCACCCGGTCGGCCACCTGCTTGTGGGCGGAGAAGACGCCGGACTGGCGCAGCATCGCGTCGACCAGCGTCGTCTTGCCGTGGTCGACGTGGGCGATGATCGCGATGTTGCGCAGGTCCTCCCGCGAGGGCATGGGCACTTACATTAGGCGGCGCAGTCGCTCGGCCAGGTTTCCCCGGCGGCCCACGGCGACGGTCTCCAGCCCGAGCCAGCCCGCCATCGCGCGCAGCTCGTCCGCCAGCTCGGCGGGGGTCTCCTCAGGCGCATGCTCCTCCGCGAACGCCGCCGGCACGCGCAACACACCGTTCGCGCGGTCGGCCTTCAGGTCGACCCTGCCCACCAGGCGGTCGCCCAGCAGGAACGGCAGCACGTAATAGCCGTGCACGCGCTTCCCGGCGGGCACGTAGATCTCGAGCCGGAAGCGGAAGTCGAACAGCGCCTCGGTGCGCCAGCGCTCGAACACGAGCGAGTCGAAGGGCGAGACCAGCGCACGCGCGTTGACCCGCCTCGGGCGTCTCGCCTCCTCGTGAAGGAACGCCGGCCGCTTCCAGCCCTCGATCGCCACCGGGATCAGCTCGCCCGTCTCCACGAGGTCGGCGATCGCCGGGCGCGCCTCCCGCGGACCGAGGCGGAAGTAATCGCGCAGGCACTGCTCGGTGCCCACCCCGTGCGCCCGTGCCGCGACGCGGATGAGCTCGCGGCGCGCGTCCTCGGGGTCAGGATCGGGCGCGCCCGCGACCGCCGGCGGCAGCACGTTCTCGGGCAGGTCGTAGCGGCGCTCGAACTGCTGCGTGCGGCCGGCCGCCGTGACCTTGCCCGACCAGAACAGGTACTCGAGCGCGCGCTTGGTGTCCGACCAGTTCCAGCCCCAGTGGTCCTTCCGCCGCGGCGCATCCTCGGCCAGCGCCCGTTCCACCTCGACCGCCGTCAGCGGCCCGCGGCGGCCCACCTCGTCGAGCACCGCGGCCACCACCTCCGGCCGCTCGCGCACGATCCGCTTCATCCCTCCCCACGCGTCCTTGTGGGCGTTCTCCATGCGCCAGCGCAGCAGCCGGTGCGTCTCCGGCGGGATGAACGACGCCTCGTGGGCCCAGTACTCCACGAGCCTGCGCGGCCTCCGGCTCGAGGCGCGCTCGAGCAGCTTCACGTCGTACGGGCCGAGGCGGCTGAACAGCGGCAGCAGGTGACTGCGCGCGAGCACGTTCACCGAGTCGATCTGGATCAGTCCGATCCGGTCGAGCACGCGCTGCAGGTGGCGCATCGTGGCGGCGCCGGCGGGGCGGCGATCGGTGAAGCCCTGGGCGGCGATCGCGATGCGCCGCGCCTGCGCCTTGGTCAGCTTCTCCTGGGGCCTTTGTGCCACGCGGGCCATGATGGCCGCTTGGTACGATCGCCGCCGCCGCGCAGGGGTGTGCGGGAGAACACACTAGGCAGGGGGTAGCCGTGAAGCGTCGGGGTCTCTTGGCCGCATGTATTGCCGGCCTGGTTCTCGTCTTTGCAGTGCCGGCCGCTGACGGGGCGGATTCGCAGTACGTCAAGCACCAGGTGATCGTGAAGTACGCACCGGGGTCGTCGAGCAGCTCGCGCTCGGCGGCCGCTCGCCTCGGAGGAGTCACCGACGTGGTGGGCCGCGTGGCCGGCGTCGGCGCGCAGGTGGTCCAGGTCACGGGCGACGCCAGGTCGGCCGCTGCCGCGCTGAACCGCAGCAGTGCTGTCCTGTACGCCGAGCCGGACTACGTCATGCACGCGCTCGCCGTGCCGAACGACCCGGACTACACCCAGCTCTACGGGCTCGCGCAGATGCAGGCGCCCACCGGCTGGGACGAGGCCGGCCTCGGCGGCTTCCCGTCCGGCAACGGCGTGAAGGTCGGGATCGTCGACACAGGTGTCGACCAGACCCATGAGGACCTCGTCGGGCAGACCGTGAACTGCGCGGGCGTGAAGTCGTTCGGCATCGCCGGCCTGATCGGCGGGGACCCGGCGATCGTGGGCGGCAAGTGCACCGACGACAACGACCACGGCTCGCACGTGTCCGGCACGGTCGCCGCAATCGCGAACAACGGCAAGGGCGTCGCCGGAGTGGCGTTCAACTCGCGGCTGGCCGAGTGCAAGGCGCTGAGCTCGTCGGGCAGCGGCTCGACGACCGGCGTGGCCAACTGCATCGTGTGGGCGGCTCAGCAGGGCGTCCGCGTGATCTCGATGTCGCTCGGCGGCGGCGCGTCCACCACGCTGCAGCAGGCGGTGCAGACCGCGTGGAACAACGGCAACGGCGCGGTGGTCGTGGCGGCCGCCGGCAACGACGGCAACTCCACGGTCGAGTACCCGGCGGGCTACCCGGAGGTGGTCTCCGTGGCGGCGGTCGACGCGAACAGGGCGCACGCGTCGTTCTCGAACACGAACAGCGACGTGGAGGTGTCTGCCGCGGGCGTGAACGTGCTCTCGGTCAAGCGCGGCGGCGGCTACCAGACGCTGTCGGGCACCTCGATGGCGACCCCGCACGCAGCGGGCGTGGCGGCGCTGATCGCGTTCCACAACCCGACCTGGACCGCGGCGCAGATCCGCTCGAAGCTCGACAGCTCGACCGACGACCTCGGCGCGGCCGGCCGGGACACCACGTTCGGCTTCGGCCTCGTGGATCTCGCCAAGGCGCTGGCTCCTTAGGCGGCGTGCGTTAGCCCGGCGGGCACGATGTGCTCGTCGAACTCGATTCCCGCCTCGATCGAACGGCGCAGCGGACAGGTCTGTGCCACTCGCTCGAGGCGGGCACGCTGCTCCACGGTCGTCCCGGCGGGCAGCGTGATCGTCACGTCGAAGTGGCGCGGCACCGACTGGTGGTCGTAGTCGACGGCCACCTCTATCCGTCCGAGCTCCCAGCGCTTCGCGCGCGCGTACATCCGCATCGTCGTGGCGATGCACCCTGCGAGCGCCGCCGGGAACAGCTCGTGGGGCGCGGGGCCCGTGTCGGTGCCGCCGAGGTGCTCCGGCTCATCGGTGACGAGGCGGTGGCGGCCATCGACCAGGATCTCCTGGCGGAGCGTGTCCCCACTCGAGGTGGCGGTGGCGGTGAGGCTCATGACCCGACGCTAGCTCGCGCCGGGCCGATTGTGGCCAGTGACTTCCCGCACACCTGGCGCGGGATCGCCGCACTAGGCCGGTGCGGGCTGGGCGAGTCCCATCGCGGCCATCAGGCGGGCCCCGCCCTCGGGTCCGGGACCCCAGTGCTCGAGCACCCTGCCGTCGCGGAAGCGCGCGGCGTTGGTGAACCAGAGGTCGATCGGCTGCCCCTGCCCGTGAACGCCCATCATCTCGCCGCTGAAGGTGGCGATCGTGCGCACGTGCCAGATGGCCGTGTCCTCGCCGACCATCACCACGTCCTCGATCTCGTGGCGGAAGCCGGGGAGCGCCGCCTCGAATGCCTCGAGCGTGCCGATGAACGCATCGTGGCCGCTCGTGTCGCCCATCGGGCCGTGGTCCTTGAAGCCCTCGTCGAACAGCAACGGGATGAGCGAGTAGTCGCCACCGTCGATGACTTCGCTGAACACTCGCCGCACCAGCTCGGTCGCCTGTGCCTGATCCATGTTCCTCCTCACGGGGTTGACGCCCGCTAGTTCGCGGCACGCCCCCGCGTGGATCACGCACACGTAGAGTCCCGCGACCAATGTGCGGGATCGCCGGCTGTGTGGCCAGGGCATGGGAGCACGGTTCGACCGCTCGCATCGAGCGCATGGTCGACGCTCTCGACCACCGCGGTCCCGACGGTCGCGGCGTCGCCGTCGTCGGGTCGGTCGGGCTCGGGCACAGCCGGCTCGCGATCGTGCACCCGGGTCCCGAGGGCGCCCAGCCGATGATGCACCCCGACGGCCGCTGGTCGCTGACCTACAACGGCGAGATCTTCAACCACCTCGCGCTGCGCGAGGAGCTGCCGCCCGCGGACTACCGCGGCCACAGCGACACGGAGACGCTCCTCCACGCGCTCGCCACCTGGGGCGAGGACGCGATCGAGCGCTGCAACGGCCTGTTCGCGTTCGCGGCGCTCGACTCGGCAGCGCGACGCCTACTGCTGGTCCGCGACCGCTTCGGGAAGAAGCCGCTCTACGTGGCGCGGCGCGAGGGCGCGCTCTGGTTCGCCAGCGAGCTGCGCGCGCTTCTGGCCGCCGGAATCCCGCGCCGGCCGCGGCGCGACATCCTGGAGCACGCCGCCGCCCACGGCTGGATCCACGGCCGCGCCACGCCGCTCGAGGGGGTGGAGCGCGTGCTGCCGGGCACCGTGCTCAGCGTCGACATCGACACGCTCGAGACCTCGGAGCGGCGCTGGTACGACCCGGCGGGCGCGGTCGATCCCGCCGTGGCCGAGGAGCTGGCCGGACTTCCCCGGGCGGAGCTCGTCCACCGCGTGGACGAATCGCTGCGCGACTCCGTGGTGCGGCGGCTGATGTCGGACGTGCCGCTCGGGACGATGTGCTCGGGCGGTCTCGACTCCAGCCTGGTCACCGCGATGGCGCAGCAGGCGCAGCCCGGCATCGTCGCCTTCAACGCCAGCGCGAGCGACGACCCCGCGCTCGACGAGGGCCGCTGGGCCACGCTGGTGACGAAGGCCCTGGGCGTCGAGCTGCGGACGATCGACGTGACCGCTGCCGGCTGGCGGCACGCGCTGGTGGGCGCCGTGGAGCACTACGAGTACCCGCTCGCGCACGAAAGCTCCGTGCCGATCGCCGCGATCGCCTCGCTCGCGCGCGAGAACGGGGTGAAGGTGCTGCTCACCGGCGAGGGCGCCGACGAGCTGTTCGGCGGCTACTGGTGGTTGCACCGCGACCTCTACCAGCAGTTCCTGCCCTGGCGGGCGCGGCTTTCGCACGTGGTGGACCGCGCGCGCCGGGTGGGGCCGAGCCGGCTCCCGCGAGTGGTGCTCGACCGCCTGCGCCACCGGGCTGAGACGCCGATGCCGCGCGGCGCGGCCGAGCCGCAGGAGTACGAGCGGGCGGTGGCGCTGCACGCCGCCGAGGCGTACACGCACCACCCTGGCTCGCGCGGGCAGCTCGAGGCCGCGCTGCTTGGCGGCCTCTCCACCGGCGTGCTGCCGCTGCTGCTGAACCGCATGGACAAGAACGCGATGCAGTGGTCGGTGGAGACGCGCGTGCCGTTCCTCGACCCCGAGCTCGTGGCGCTCGCCCTGAACCTGCCGCTCGAGCAGCGCGTGGGGCCCGAGCCGAAGGGGCTGCTCCGCGACGTGGCGCGTGCGTATCTGCCCGAGGAGATCGTGCGGCGGCCCAAGCAGGTGGGCCTCGCGCGCAGCGGCCGCGACCAGCTCCTCACCGCCGCGCGGCGCGACTTCGTCGAGCGCGGGGTGCTGCGCGAGGTGCTGGAGATCGACGACTGGAACGGCTTCCTCTCGACGGTCGAGGAGCACAACCCAGTGGCGCTGTGGACCACCGAGATCTGGTGTCGCCTGTTCATCGGCGACCAGCCGCGCGACGCCGTCGAGGCCGCGCTCTGGGCCTGACGTACACCTGTTGCGGTAACTCAAGAGTCGTTGTACGTTCGATGAACGCCAACTTGGCGCCGAACGGACTCTCCTGTCGTGAAGAACGGATTCTCCATAGCACTGCTGGCGGCCGCATGCGCGATCGCCGCCGGCGCGGCCCCCACGCAAGCCGGAACCGTCAAGGTCAGCTCGCGCTCGATCAGCAAGATCGAGCGCCAGGTGCTCGGGCCCGAGCACGCTGCCGAGCACGCCGGAATCCGGATGCTGGCGAGGATGCAGGCGCGCGCCTGGAAGCGCATGACGCCCGCGCAGCGGCACCGGGCGCAGCGGCTCGAACGGCGCCGCCGGCGCGCCGTGGCCCGCTCGTCCGCCACGCTCGATCCCGCCGTCTACGGCAAGTGGACTTCCGGCCCGTTCCAGCTCCCGGTGGCGGCCATACACGCAGCCCTGCTGCCCACCGGCAAGGTGCTCATCTTCGCCTTCCCCTTCTATCCGTCGACCAACCCGCCGAGCCCCAC
>DATNBJ010000265.1:0-2799 GCA_035572055.1 Thermoleophilaceae bacterium
ACGTGCTGGCCGAGCGCATGGGCAGCACGCGCGGCGCGCTATACAAGACATTGCACGACGCCCGCCGGAGACTTAGAGCGCACCTCGGCGCCCAGGGCCTGCGGGTCGGAGGTTCAGATGCCTGACAACGAGCGACTGATCGGCCGCCTGCTCGGCCCGGCCGGGCAGGAAGTGACCTGCGACGTCTGCTTCGAGCAGCTCGACTCATACGTCGAGTCGGAGCTGGCGGGACGGGACGCCGACGCCGAGCTGCCGGGAATGAGGTCCCACCTCGAGGGCTGCCCGGCCTGCGCGGAGGACCACGAGAGTCTCATCGCCTTCGTCTCGCGCCAGTCGAAGTAAGACGGCCGCGCGACGGCGCGCTAACGGGTCAAGAGCGGACCCGAAAGGAGACTCATGTCAAGCACAACGCTCGAGAGCTCGTCACGCCTGCAGGCGAACGGGCATACACCCGCACTCGTAAGCAGCGACGTGAACACCGCCGCGTTCCAGGCCTTCTGGCTGCTGCGGATCGCGTTCACGGTCGCACCGATCCTGTTCGGCGTCGACAAGTTCTTCAACTGGTCGGTGCACTGGCCGGACTACCTGGCGGGGTGGATCAACAACATCGTGCCCGGCAGCGGCCAGGACTTCATGTACGTGGTCGGCGGGATCGAGATCGCGGCCGGACTGCTCGTGGCGGTGGCGCCGCGAATCGGCGCGTTCGTGGTCGCCGGCTGGCTGTTCGGCATCGTGGTGAACCTGCTCACGAAGAACGCGCCCCAGTACTACGACATCGCGCTGCGCGACTTCGGCCTGATGCTGGGCGCGCTCACGCTTGGCCGGCTGGCGTTGGCGGTGGTGCCTGCACAGAGGAGAGGCACCTAGCGCCGGAGCTCCCACCCGAACGCACGCCGCTTCGCACGGACGGGCTCACGCGCGAGCCCGGGTTCCGCACGGCCGGTCCGGATCAGGCCGGCGTCCCGGAACGCGTCCTCGAAGCCGGCGTGCGGGTGGGGGACTACTCGTCGAGCGCGTCGTAGCGGAACTCGGGGTTCCGCATCAGCTCGCCGCGGCGCATCACCAGCAACGGATGCGCCCGCATGGCCATCGCCATGAACTCGCCCGGTAGGGAGGGGGCGTCGTAGATGCAGAGGCCGGTCACGCCGAGCTGATGCACCCGGTCGTGGATGAGCTGCTCGAAGGTCCGCCAGTCGTCGTGGGCGATGTCGGCGGCCGAGTCGCCGTCGGGACCCGCGAGCACGCGCACGTTCGCATCCGAGCTGTGTACTACCGCCTCGTACCAGGTGATCAGCGTGTGCGGGTTGAAGTCCGTGTACGCCTGGGCCGCCGGGGCGAGCTGTAACTGGCCGCGCTCGCGATCGGACAGCCGGCGCTCCAGCGCTCGCTCCAGCGTCTCCGGCAGCACCGCCATCACGAGCTCGCCGCGGCCGAGTCCCTCGCGCACGTAGCGGGCGCAGAAGTCCGCCGCCTCCTGCGGGTCCGAGTAGACGATCGCCAGGTGGTCGCCCGGCTGGCTTTGGCGCGGCCGCGCGGCCACGCGCTCGAAGCTGGCCTCGTCGTCGAAGACGCGCCAGACGGTCCCGCCGCAGCTCTCGCACTGCTCCGAATTGGTCCCAGACGCGGAATAGAAGAGCTCGTTGCAACGCGAGCACTCGAGTACCGGCATGCCCCTGCCTTCCCTTCCCCCAAAAGGTGTAGGCGGACTATTTAGCAGTTTTGAGGTATGCCCGGCGCGGTTGGGGTCTACTCCACCACGAGCCCGTGCCGCATGGTGTTCTCGGTGACAACTCTCGGCTCGACGAACTGCAGGAGATAGTCCGGTCCGCCTGCCTTGGAGCCGATTCCAGAGCGGCGATTGCCGCCAAACGGCTGGCGGCCGACCATCGCTCCCGTGATCTGGCGGTTCACGTAGAGGTTGCCGACCGGCGCCCGACGCGCCACCTCCGCCACGGTGCCGGGACTGCGCGAGAACAGTCCACCGGTCAGGGCAAACGGGGATGCTTCGAGCGCATCCAGCGCTCCCCCGATCGTCGCCACGCGCTCCACCGATAGGAGGGGGCCGAAGACCTCCTCCCGGAGGACCGCGGAGTCCGCCGACAGGTCGGTGGCGAGGGTGGGCGGGCAGAACCAGCCCTCCGACGGGATGTCCGTCTGCTGGGCCACTATGCGGCCGTCGGCCGCCGCGAGCTCCGCGTAGCCCGCCACCCGCTCCTGCGCCTCCCGCTCGATCACCGGCGGCACCTCGGTGGCAAAGTCGTCGGCCTGACCGACGATCAGCACCTTCACCGCGCCGGCGAGGCGCTCGAGCAGCGCGTCGGCGATTCCCTCGTGGGCCAGCACGCGCGACGCCGCCGAGCACTTCTGGCCCGCGTAGACGAACGCGGAGCGGACGATGCCGGGCACCGCCTCGTCGAGGTCGGCGTCCGAGTCCACGATCACGGCGTTCTTGCCGCCCATCTCGGCCACCACGCGCTTCACGTGGTCCTGGTTCTCGGGCGTCTCCGCCGATGCCCGCACGATCTCGAGGCCCACCGCGCTCGAGCCCGTGAACGCGATCACGTGCACGCGCGGATCGCGCACCAGCGCCGCGCCCACCTCACCGAACCCCGGCAGGAGCGAGATCGCGCCCGGCGGCACCCCGGCCTCGCGCAGCGCCTCCACCAGCAAGTACGCGGACGCCGGCGCCTGCTCAGCGGGCTTCAGCACCACGCTGTTGCCGGCGGCCAGGCCCGCCGCCGTCATCCCCGTGGGGATCGCCAGCGGGAAGTTCCAGGGCGAGATCACGGCCGCCACACC
>DATNBJ010000266.1:0-5512 GCA_035572055.1 Thermoleophilaceae bacterium
GGAGTACGACGCGCACATCGACGCGGTCTGGGAGCGGCTGACCGTGAACGACGCCGCCACCCACCAGAACGGCTCGCACCGGAAGATGATCCAGGGGCTCGAGAGCTCCGGCTTCCCCTGGAAGACGATCACCCGCAACGCCGACCCCAGCTGCGACGACGTGAAGACCTGCGGCTACTGCTACACGGGCTGCCAGCGCGGCTGCAAGCAGTCCACGATGAAGACCTACCTCCAGGACGCCTCCGACGCCGGCGCACGCTTCGTCGTGGGCGCCCGCGTGGAGCGCGTGCTCACGGAGGAGGGGCGTGCGACCGGGGTGGAGGCCACGGTGACCAACGCGGACGGGTCCACGACGAAGCTCATGGTGTCCGCGCCCACCGTCGTCGTGGCCGCCGGCTCCGTCGAGTCTCCGGCGCTGCTCTTGCGCAGCGGCATCGGCGGCCCCGCTACCGGGAAGCACCTGCGCCTGCACCCGGCGTCGCTTGTCAGCGGGGTGTACGACGAGCCGATCGACGGCTGGGTCGGCCAGGCGCAATCCGCCGTCTCGTACCAGTTCGCCAACCAGGAGGGCGACTGGGGCTACCTGATCGAGAGCGTGCCGATGGCGCCCGCGCTGGTGGCCACCGGCATGCCCTGGGTCGACGGCGCCGACCACAAGACGCGCTACTCCGCCGGGCTCAAGCACATGGCGCCGTTCATCAGCGTGGCGCGCGACCACGGCGAGGGCGAGGTGGCGATCGACAACCACGGGCGCGCGGTGGTGCGCTGGGCGCTGTCGGACGAGGTGGACCGGCGGCTGCTCGTGCACGCCAACGTGGAGCTCGCGAAGCTGCACAGGGCGGCCGGCGCGAAGGAGATCTACACGCTCCACGCGAGCCCGGTGCGCTGGAGCGAGGGCGACGACTTCGACGCCTTCATCGAGGCGATCGAGTCCGCGTCCTACGACGCCAACGACCTCCCGATCTACACGGCGCACCAGCTCTGCTCGTGCCGCATGGGCAGCGACCCGAGCGAGTCGGTGGCGAACGGGCGCGGCGAGCTGCACGACACGAAGGGCGTGTGGATCGGCGACGCGTCCGCGTTCCCGACCGCGCCTGGCGTGAACCCGATGATCTCGATCATGTCGCTGGCCCACCGCACGGCCGGGGAGATCCTGAAGGTAGTGACCTGAGTCGAACATTCAGCGCACCTTCCCGGCGCCTGGGCACGTCTGACACGCGCCGCTCCCTCGCCGGACTACAAGTCCGGCTCCGGTCACGTCACCCGTCAGCCGCGCCCAGTCACTCGGGAAGCTGAGGCCGAATTTCCGACCCAGGTCACCAGGCAATGCACTCGGCGCCGCTCGCGGGAAACCCGCTGGCCGTGGACGGCGCCGACATCGTGCTCGTGGAGTGGCGGGCCGAGCCCGGTGGGGAGGACCCGCCGCTCTACATCGCGCCGCTGCACCTGCACCGGAGCGACGACGAGGCCTGGTACGTGCTCGAGGGCACGCTGGCGTTCATCCTCGGCGAGGAGCGAGTGGAGGTGCCCGCCGGCGGAGCGGCGATCGCCCTGCGCGGCGTGCCGCACACGTTCTGGAACCCGGCGCCGGTCCCGGCCCGTTACGTGCTGGCGATGACGCCGCGGATCAAGTCGCTGATCGACTCGCTGCACGACGGTTCCGGCCGTAGCCCGGAAGAGGTATTCGCGGCGCACGACTCGGAGCTGCTGGGCTGGCCGTAAAAGCTGCTTGCCGCGGGCGGTGGGTCCACATAGGCTGGGCTACGGCATGGTCGTGGAGAACCGCGTGTTCCGCTTCGAGCCGGCGCGCGGTGAGCGCTGGCTGCCCCACATCGGGCGCTCGTTCTCGGCGGCGCTGCCCGAGCACAGCTACCCGCTCCGTTTCTCGCTGGTCTCGGTGAACGACGACGAGGTCGCCGTCGAGGCCACGCTCGTGGACTATGAGCCGGACTCCGCGTTCGCCTCGCTTCTGGGCGAGATCGAGCTGCTCGACCCCCGCCCGAAGACGCATCAGGCGTCCGCGTTCTGCGCCGTGCAGATCGTCCCCACCGGCGTGGGCTGCGAGTTCGGCGGCTACGCCGGCGACGCCACGCCCGCCACCAACCTGCTGGCCGCCACGGTGGACCACCTGGTGACCCATCCGAACGCGGTGAATGCCTCCGAGCTGAACGAGCTGGCGCCCAACGTTCTCTACGTCGAGGGCAAGTCGCTCGACGACTTCCTGCTCGGCCATCTCGCGCTGCTGCCGGTCGCGGCCAACAGGATCGGCACGTTCGTCGATCCCACCGGGCTCGACTACCTGGACGACGTGGTGAACACCCTCGGCGCCGCGCGCACGGCGGCCGGGATCGAGTGCCCGTTCTACACCGTGCTCGAGGAGGAGCTGGGCGTGCGGATCGAGTGGTCGCCGAGCGGCTGCGCGGTCGGCCTGGTGCTGCGGCCGGAGG
The DNA here is from genome assembly GCA_035572055.1 of Thermoleophilaceae bacterium. Taxonomy (GTDB): domain Bacteria; phylum Actinomycetota; class Thermoleophilia; order Solirubrobacterales; family Thermoleophilaceae; genus JAICJR01. Next base: position 2,448 of record DATNBJ010000266.1, read on the forward strand.
TGATCGCCGGCGGCGTGCGCAAGCTGCTCGACGAGGGCGCGGACGCGATCGGCGGCGTGTCCGTGATCCACGGCGTGACCAGCGAGATGTTCGAGGCCCACCAGCGCGGCGAGATCCCGAACCCGTCGGGCGGCGTCGAGGCGATCATCACCCACCTCGTGTCGAAGCTGTTCCGCGTGCCCACGGCGCACGCGCCGCTGCCCTACTACCAGGACGTGAAGCCGCGCACCAAGGAGAACCCGCGCGTGGCGGCGGAGCTGATCTCCACGCCGCATTACTTCTCGGTGCTGAAGGGGCTGTCGCGCGCGCCCCGGCTGCTTGCGGCGGACGGCGCCCCGGCCGACGCGCTCACCCTCAACAACGTGGCCGCCGTGGTGACGCCCGCCTCCTGCCTCGGCGGCGTGCCCGCGCTGGCGGCGGAGCTGAGCGGCATCCCCCTGATCGCGGTGCGCGAGAACGACACCGTGCTGGACGTGTCGAACGATGCGATGCGCATGGCGAACGTGATCGAGGTGGAGTCCTATCTGGAGGCGGCGGGAGTGCTCACCGCGCTGCGCTCCGGCATAGCGATCGACAGCCTGCGGCGGCCCATCGGCGAGGCCCGCGAGATCGGAGCACAGCGTGCTGCTGTTCCTGGCCGCGTGTGATGTGACTCGCGACGTCCGCGAGCGCGCGCCGTACGCGCTCCGGGGCGCCGCGGGGTACGTCGAGGGTCTCGACCCCAGCGGGCTCGAGCTGTACGAGTCCCGAACCGGCCGCACGCTCGTGCTGGCCATCGGCCACGCAGAGTCCGTGGCCGGGCCGCGCCGCTACGTGGTGGAACGTCCCGGGCGCGAGCTGCGGCTGTTCGACGGCCTGCCGACGCTGGCCGACGGCACCCTCGTACTCGACCCGGGCGACCTGCGCTGGAACGACCTGCGCCGGCTCGAGGGCCCGGGCGCGGCGCTGCGCGCCCAGCTCGATGACGACACGCTCGAGGTGGTCACGAGCCCGCTCGGCCTCCTGCCGGTGTTCCGCTGCGAGGCGCCGAGCGGCGGCCTCTTGATCAGCAACTCCGTGCTCGCCCTGCGCCTGCTTGCGGGGCTCGAGGAGCCCGACCCGGTGGGAGTCAGCTCGCTGCTCGCGCTCGGCTGGACGGTGGGCGACCGCACGCTGACCGAGGGCATCCGCGCGCTGCCGGGCGGCAGCCGGCTCAGCGTGTCGGACAGGGGCATCCAGGTCGACCAGCGGGTGGGGCCGGCCTCGCTCGCCGAGCACGAAGACGCGCCCGATCCGGTGGCGCTTGCCGAGCTGCTCGTGGAGCGGACGCGCGAGCTGCGCTCGCTCGACGTCCCGGTGGAGTGCCCGCTCACCGCCGGCCGCGACTCCCGCCTCTGCCTCGCCCTGCTGCGCGCGGCGCGCGTGCCCGCCACCTGTTACACGGGCGTCTCCACCGGCGACATCGACGTCCGGGTGGCCAGCGACCTGGCCCGCCTGTGGAACCTGCCGCACCGGCTCGAGCGGCATGACGGCCTCTTCACCGAGGACGCGGGCCACCTGGCTCGGCAGTTCGTCTTCCAGAACGACGGCCTCAGCAGCTTCGAGCAGGTGGCGGACCAGGCCGGCCAGCTCGAGACACCCCGAGAGCTCGGCGTGAAGGTCTCCGGGCTCGGCGGCGAGCTGGCCCGCGCCGGCTTCGCGCCGATCATGGGCCCGGCCGCCACGGCGCGGCCGTTCGCGGACATGCCCTCGCTCCAGCGCCGCTTCCTGAGCATGAAGGCGCGCGCGTCGCGGGGCGTGGTCCGAGTCGAGGCCGTGCGAACCACCCGCAACTACCTGCGCGCGTTCGTGGACGCCCGCCGCGCCGAGGGCTGGCCGGCACACGCCACCGGCCAGGCGTTCTACGCGTTCGAGCGCATCGGCCGCTGGGCCGCCACCGGAGTGCGGCGTACCGCGCCCACCGCCGACATCTTCAGCCCGTTCTTCTCCACCCCGTTCCTGTCCGCGGCGCTGGCCCACAGCGGGCCGAAGTGGATCACCGAGCAGCTCCACTACAACCTCATGACCGAGCTGGACCCCGGGCTGCGCGACGCGCCCTACGCCGACCCCTGGCCCAGCCAGAGGCAGAAGCTCGCCGGCGTCTACGCCACGGCCGCGAGCGCCAAGGCGGTGGCGGAGCGCCTACGCGGCCGCGACCTGGACGGGACCAACGACATCGCCGCCGACTGGGTCGCGAAGAACGCCGACGTCCACCTCGACGTGGTCGGCCGCGCCCGCGACACGAGCATCGAAGAGCTGATCGACGTGCACGCGCTCGAGCGCGAGCTGTCCGGCGGAACCCCGCCGGACAGCTCCACGCTGCGAGCGCTGAGCGCGATCTGGTGGCTCTACGGGCTGGAAACGCCCAGGTAGCCCAGCGCGTCCTTGACTAGCTGGTTTCGCTGAGCGGCGCCGGTCACGCTCTCGACTCCGAACCCGAGCAGCACCGAACGCGAGGTTCGGATGCCGGGGCCGTCCTCGAACCCGGGTGACGGCGAGCGCACCCAGTTGTTCGCGTTGGGCTGGCTGCCCTCGGGCGGGCCGCCGACCGTCCACGGCGAGATGTCGTCGGTCTCGAACGAGGTCGACGACTGTGTCGCGCCGCCAACGACGGTCTTGGCATCGTCCACGAACACCCCGAGCCCCTGAGTCGACGGGTCGGTCTCGTACGTGATCGACACCTCCACCTGCTTGCCGGCGAACGACGAGAGGTCCACGTTCCAGTCGTGGAAACCGCTCGAGTTTCCGGTGGCCGCGTTCCACTTGCCGCTCGACCCGGTCGGCGTGCAGGTGAACCCGGTGTCGCTCGAGGCGTCCGCCGTGCGCGTGATGTAGTGGCGCAGGAACGGGTGCTGGTTCAGCCAGAACGGGTCCGGGTCGGGACAGCCCAGCCCGGTGTCGTCCGACGTGTTCCCGTTCGCGTCCGGCAGCGTGGTCCAGTCGTCCTGGCCCACCGTGTGCGCCTCGACGAACACGAAGTCGTAGCCCGGCTCCGTGTCCTGTGACTCCTTGAACTGCAGCGCCCCGCTGGTCGCGCCGGTGAGGTC
>DATNBJ010000267.1:0-8687 GCA_035572055.1 Thermoleophilaceae bacterium
CGCGCAGGTCGTTGACCTCGGCCTGCGTCTCGTCCACCTCGCCGAGCTCCTGCTGGATCGCCTTGAGCTGCTGGCGCAGGAAGTACTCGCGCTGCGACTGCTCCATCTCGGACTGGACCTGCGTCTGGATCTTCGTGCCGAGCGTGATCACCTCGAGCTCCTGCGAGAGGAGCTGGGACAGCCGGCGCAGGCGCTTGCCCACGTCGCGCTCCTCGAGGAGCTCCTGCTTCTCCTCGGTCTTGATCCGCAGCGCCCCGGCGATCATGTGCGCGAGCTCCGACGGGTCGTCGAGGTTGGCCAGCGCCACCGACAGCTCTTCGGGCAGGTACGGGGTCTGCTCGATGATCTGGGAGAAGAGGTTCTGGACGTTGCGCGAGAGCGCCTCGAGCTCCGGACTCGGCTCGAGGATGTCGGGCTCCTCCTCGATCTGGGCGATCAGGTACGGCTCGGTGGCTACGAAGCCGGTGAGCCGGACCCGCTGGGTGCCCTGCACGATGATCCGCAGCGTGCCGTCCGGCACCTTGAGCATCCGCGCCACCACGCCGACGACGCCGACGTCGTAGAGGTCATCCGGCCCGGGCTCGTCGATGTCCGGGTCCTTCGCCGTGACCATCACGAGCAGGCGATTGCCGCCGAGCACGTCGTTGATCATCCGCACCGAGCGCTCCTGACCGACGGCCAGCGGCGTCATCGTGTCCGGGAACGTGACCGAGTCCTTCAGCGGGAGGACCGGCAGCGCGGCGGGCAGCGCGGCCTGGTCGGGGCTGCCGTCCTGCCCGACCTGCGGTAGCTGGATCGTCACGTCAGTCGCCGTTCCCCGGCGGGATGTCCCGAGTGCGGCTGCCCTCGATCGGCACGCGCCGGACCGCCTCGTCCTGGCGGACGAGCGGGATGTCGATGCGCAGCACGCCGTCGTCGTAGGTGGCCTGGGCGCGCGAGGAGTCCACGTCGGCGCCGAGCTCGATCACGCGGCGGAACGGTCCCTGCTCGATCTCGATCTGCTGGTAGAGGCGCCCCTCCGCCTCCTGGGTGGCGCGCTCGCCGCTGATCAGGAGCTGGCGGCCGCGGATCTCCAGGCCCACCTCGTCGATGTCGACTCCCGCCAGGTCCACGTTGACGACCGCCTTCGGCGGGTCGCCGCAGTAGTAGACGTCCACTCGCGGGGAGAACCCTCGCCGCGACACGAATCCGCTGCGCTCGAACACGTCGCCGAACAGCTCGTCGATCTCGCGCCGCATGCGCTCGAAGTTGGCGAAGGGGTCGTTGCTCAGGGGCATGTTGGACAGGGTAGAGAGCCCGGCCGGCTAGTCCCTAGTCAGTAGTCCCTAGTCCCTAGTCCCTAGAGCGAGTACACCGAACCCTCGGCGGCGATCTCGACCGGCCCGTCGAAGACCGACATCGCCTCCTTGCGCGCCCAGAGGTGGTCGAGCTCGTCGGAGATGTGCGTTAGCACGATGCGCTTGGCGCCGGAGTCGCGGCCGTGCTCGCCGGCCTCGCGCGGCGTCAGGTGGCCGCGCTCGCCCGTTCGCTCGGGGCGTGGCAGCGTGGCCTCGATCAGCAGCAGGTCCGCGCCCTGCGCGAAGTCGATCAGGTCGCCGGTGGGCCGGCAGTCGGCGCTGAAGACGAACCCGCCGCCGCCGTTCGAGGACGACACGCGGATCGCGTAGCTCTCCTGGAAGTGAGGCACCGTTCTGAAGCTGAAGCGCAGCGACCCGACCTCCGGCACCGTGCTCTCCTCGTACTCCTCGATCTCGAACGCCTTCTCGATCAGGTCGTCGTTGCCCCAGCAGCCGACGATCCGGCGGAAGGTGTCGCGCGTGCCGGGCGGCGCGATCAGGCGTGGCCGGGCCGGCGCGTCGGTGCCGGGCCAGCGATCCACGGGCACGGGCTGCTGCCGGGGTGCGTACGTGAGCGCGTACGAGTAGGGAACGAGGTCGAGGAAGTGGTCGGCGTGAAGGTGCGAGAGCAGCACCGCGTCGACGGCCGTGTAGTCCCGGTAGCGACGCAGCTTGGAGAACACCCCGTTACCGCAATCGAGCAGTACCGTCGAGCCCCCATCCTCGATGAGATAGCCCGAACAGGCCCCACCCGCGTCCTGCCAGGACGGCGACTTCCCGAGTACCGTGAGCCGCATCCGGGCGGGAACTCTAACCCGCAAACTGCGAAACGGTGCGGGTTGTTACTGCGGCTGCGGAAACGCGTAGGCGCTGTGGGTCCGCTCGGTCCTGAACTGGAAGGTCAGCTGACTGGCCGGCGCGAGCCCCCGCTCGGCGGGCCGGAACGTCGTGCACGGCTCCTGGAGCCTGAGCGCGCACAGCTGGTTTTGGTGAAAGAAGCAATCCCGGCAGGTAACGCGCTTGGCCATCTCTCTCCCCTGAGTCCGCGAGTCCAACGACTGACGCAACGCATCATTAACAAGTTCGCCCCCCTTGGGCCAGGGCGCATTTCGCAAATGCCGCGCTTTTCAATTGGCTCGAATTTGCAGGGTTTTCACAGAGCGAACGAGAACGGCCCGCTCTTTGCGTAGGTTTCGCCCGTGGAGCTGATCACCGGCGCGACCGGCTACATCGGCGGACGCCTGATCGAGCGCCTCAGTCGCGACGGACGCCCGCTGCGGGCACTCGCCCGCGACCCGTCGCGACTCGACTCGCGGGCAACGCAGGGCCTCGAGGTGGTCGGCGGCGATCTCGTCAGCGGCGAGGGACTCGAGCGTGCGCTCGACGGAGTGTCGACCGCCTACTACCTGGTGCACTCGATGGAGCCCGCGGCGGGCGCCGTCGACTTCTCCTCGCGCGACCGCGAGGCCGCGGAGAACTTCGTGGCGGCGGCGCGGGCGGCGGGCGTCGAGCGGGCGGTGTATCTCGGCGGCATCGTGCCCTCGGACGGCGCGCTGTCGCCGCATCTGTCCTCGCGCCTCGAGGTCGAGCAGCTCCTGCTCGAAGCGCTGCCCCGCTCGACGGCCTTCCGCGCGTCGATCGTGATCGGGGCCCAGTCGTCCTCCTTCCGAATCCTCGTGCGCCTGGTGGAGCGATTGCGGCTGTTGCCCTTCCCGGGCTGGCGCGACAAGCGCACCCAGCCGATCGACGAGCGCGACGCGGTCGAGTACCTGGCGCGCACGCCGCAGACCCCCGGCGCCGAGGGGCGGTCGCTCGACATCGCCGGGGCCGACCTGATGTCCTACGGGCAGATGATCGAGCGGATCGCCGAGCTGATGGGGGTCGGCCGCACGCCTGTACGCCTCCGTGCCTCCGCGACCCTGGCCGCGAGCGCGGTGGTGAGCGCGGTGACCGAGCAGCCGCTCGAGCTCGTGCGCCCGCTCATGTACAGCCTCGAGCACGACCTGCTTCCTCGCAGCGACGAGGCGCGCGCGATCTTCGGTCTGGAGCCCCGCGGATTCGACCGCGCCGTGGAGCACGCGCTGGCCGACTGGGAGGCCCTCGAGCCGCTGGGAGCGCGATGAGGATCGAGCGCAGCATCGAGATCGACGCGCCGGCCGACCGGATCTACGACCTGGTGATGAACCCGCGCTGTCTGGAGGACTGGGTTACGATCCACGTCGGTTTGAAGGCCGCCCCCAGCGGCGACCTCGAGCGGGGCTCGGAGTTGATCCAGTGTCTGAAGCTCGCGGGTCGCCGGTTCGACGTGCACTGGGACGTGGTCGAGGCCGATCGCCCCACCCACGTCGTGTGGGAGGGAAGAGGACCCGTGCACTCGCGGGCGAAAGTTGTTTACGAGATCCATCCGAACGACGGCAACAGAACGGCCTTCCACTACGTGAACGAGTACAGCCTTCCCGGCGGCCCCCTCGGCCGCATCGCCGGAGGCGCCCTGCGTGGGACGGCCGAACGGGAGTCGGAGCGGACGCTCGAGCGCCTGAAGGCACTGGTGGAGTCATGAACCGGTTTGGCGCGACGCCACAAAGGGGAGTACGGGCGTAGTGGCCCCCCCGCCAAACGAGCGCTGGTCGCCGTTCGCAAGTCCGCCCTGGCGTGACTGCAAGGCCGCCGCCGAAGCCGTCCTGCGTGCTCGCGATCTCGAGCAGTGCGCCCTCGACGAGCTGACCCAGGAGCGCTACGCGGACATCCGCGCGCAGAACCCACACGTCGGCCTGCCCCGCGCCACCACCATCGAGAAGGCCTGCGGCTCGTGGCACGCCGCGGTGGAGCAGGCCTCGGCGCTGGTCTCCCAGGCGCTGCGCCTGAACTTCGTCACCGAGTAGCTCAGTTACAGAGCACGCAGCGGCCGGACGCGCAGGAGCAGTCGGGCGCCGGCGGCAGAACGGCTCGCGGTCCCCAGCGCTTGACCCAGTCGCGCGCCACCTGCGTGGTCCGGTCGGCGGGACCGCCGGGCCAGCAGTGGCGGCCCATGCGCACGACGAGCTGCATCGACTCGCCTGCCCCGCGGGCGGTGAGCGCTTCGATGAGCGAAACGATGTCTTCGCGGTTTCCGTCCATGGCCGTACCCCCGGCGTCGGCCGGGATGGTACGACCCTCAAGCGATGCCACCGCCCAGTAGGCGGAAGACCGGCCCTCAGGCGGTCTGCGGAACCTTCGCGATGGCCTCTTGGTAGAGCGCGACGTCGCGGGCGATGCCCTCGCCCGTCGAGCCCTCGATGACCCTCATCTCCTTGACGATGAGCTGCGCGTCGGTGAGAACGCGCCGGTAGTCGTCGTCCTGGCGCACGGCGCCGAGCTGCTCCGCCGAGCCGTGGAGCTCGAAGTAGCCGCCGAGGCCGCCGTTCGGCGCGAGCAGCACCACGTCGAACGACTCGATGCGGCCGTCCTGCTGCATGCGGCCGTAGAGGCCGATGGCCTCGTTGAAAACCTCCAGGCCTCGCTCCTCACGACCGGGGATGGACTCGCCCCACGAGATGAAGAGCACGCTGTCGGCCATAGCCGACTCCTTTCGTTTTCGACCCGGTGGGCCAGTCGCCGGGTCTGTCCGGCGGACTCTCTCAGAGGTTGGCCATCGCGTCCACCAGCTCCTTCACGGCGGCCGCCGACTTCTGGAGCTGCTCCTGCTCGTCCGCGTCGAGGTCGAGGTCGATGATCTCCTCCACGCCCTCCTTGCCGAGCCTCACGGGCACGCCGACGAACAGGTTGTCGACGCCGAACTCGCCCTGGCACAGCGCGGCGCACGGAAGCACGCGCTTCTGGTCGAAGATGATCGAGTCGACCATCTCGGCCACGGCGGCCGACGGCGCGTAGAACGCGGATCCCTTCTGGAGGAGCTTGACCACCTCGGCGCCGCCGTCGCGCGTGCGCTGCACGATCTCCTCGAGGCGCGCGTCGTCGATCTTCTGCCGGATCGGGATGCCGGCGACGTTCGTGTAACTCACGACCGGGACCATGGTGTCGCCGTGGCCGCCGAGCACGAAGCCGGTGACGTCCTGAACAGATACTCCGAGCTCCCATGCGAGGAACGTGCGGAAGCGGGCAGAGTCGAGGATGCCCGCCATGCCGATCACGCGCTGGCGTGGGAACTGTGTGACGTCGAACGCCACGTGACACATCGCGTCGAGTGGATTGGTGACCACGATGACGATCGCGTCGGGTGAACGCGAGGCCACCTCCTTGGCCACACCGCCGACGATCTCCTTGTTCTTCGCGAGGAGATCGTCACGGCTCATGCCCGGCTGGCGCGGAAAGCCCGAGGTGATGACCACGATGTCGGAGCCCGCGGTTTCCTCGTAACCGTTAGTCCCGACCATGTTTGCTTCATAACCTATGACCGGTCCAGATTGGTTGAGGTCAAGTGCCTTCCCCTGTGGCATTCCCTCGACGATGTCCACCAGCACCACGTCCGCGTAATCCCGCTCCGCAAGACGCTGTGCAGTGGTCGCACCCACATTGCCCGCACCCACTACCGTAACCTTGTTTCGCATTAATCCGTCCTTTGTGTATTAAGGAGTGTCATGGCTGACTTCCTCGCTGAGAAGCGAGCCGAGATCGACAATCGCCTGAAGGAGCTGCGCCCCCTGCACGAGGAGTTCCTCAGGCTCGAGCGCGCCAAGGCGGCACTCGACGGCTTGGATGGCCCGCGCCGCGGCCCGGGCCGGCCGCGCGGATCCTCCGGCGGCACGCGGAGGCGCCGGCGGCGCAGCGGCGGCACCCGTGGCGACCAGGCGCTGGAGCTCGTGCGCCAGAACCCCGGCGCGACGGTCAGCGAGCTGGCCGGCATGATGAGCATCGACCCGCCCAACTATCTGTACAGGGTGATGGCAACGCTGCAGTCGGACGGCTCGGTGAAGAAGCAGGGCAAGGGTTACGTCGCCACCTAGTGTCCCACCGTCACGCCGCGACCTTCTGCATCTTCGCGATGATCGCGTCGGCCACGTCCGACGTGCCCACCGCCGTGGGGTCGTCGCGCGACGGCTTCATGTCATAGGTCACCGACTCGCCCTCGCGAATCACGTCGGCGATGGCCGTCTCGAGGCGCTCCGCCGCGTCCAGTTCATTGATGTGGCGCAAGAGCATTACCCCTGACAGCATCAGTGCCATCGGATTCACCTTGTTCTGACCCTTGTACTTTGGCGCCGAGCCGTGGGTTGCCTCGAACACGGCATGGTTGTCACCGACGTTGGCGCCCGGCGCCAGTCCGAGGCCGCCGATCATGCCGGCGCAGAGGTCGGACACGATGTCGCCGTACAGGTTCGGCAGCACGATCACGTCGTACTCCTCGGGACGTGACACCAGCTGGTTACACAGGTTGTCGATGATCCGGTCCTCGAACTCGATGTCCGGATACTCCTGCTCGGCAACCTCGCGTCCCACGCGGAGGAACAGGCCGTCGGTGTGTTTCATGATGTTGGCCTTGTGCGCCAATGTGACCTTCGAGCGTCCATATGACTTGGCGTACTCGAACGCCTCGCGCACGATCCGCTGGGTGCCGAAGATCGAGATCGGCTTGATGGACACGCCGATGTCCTCGCGAAGGACCGTGCCCTCCGTCTCGGCGATGAACTGACGCAGCTTCTCTGTCTTCTCGTCGCCGAGCTCGAACTCCACGCCGGCGTAGAGATCCTCGTGGTTCTCACGAACGATCACGATGTCGGTCTCCGGGAAGCGGGTGCGCACGCCCTCGTAGGCCTTGCAGGGGCGCAGGCACGCGTAGAGGTCGAGCTCCTTGCGCAGGGCGACGTTGATGGAGCGGAAACCGGAGCCCACGGGAGTGGTGATCGGGCCCTTGATCGCGAGGCCGCGCTCCTTGATCGACTCGAGCACGCGGTCGGGCAGCGGAGTGCCCTCTGCCTCGTATACGTCGGCGCCGGCGTCCTGGAAGTCCCACTCGAACTCCACGCCCGTGCCCTCGAGCACACGCCGGGTGGCCTCTGAGATCTCCGGCCCGGTTCCGTCGCCGGGGATGAACGTCACACGATGAGCCACTGCGGCGGCTCTCCTTTCTGCTGACTACGGACGGTGAAGGGGCCGCATTATCGCGTGCCCGCTCGCATTGCAGGCTAAACGGGCTGTGAGAGCATCTGCGCATGCCCGGCGGCCGCTCGATCCAGCTCGCCCGCGTCTTTGGGATTCGCATCGGCGTGAACCCGAGCTGGTTCATCGTGCTCTTCCTGATCATCTGGACGCTCTCCGACCAGTACAAGAGCGCGTTTCCAGGGCACGACAGCAAGGCGTTCGCGCTCGCGACCGCAAGCGCCCTGCTCCTCTTCTTCTGCGTGATCCTGCACGAGCTGGGTCACGCGCTCACGGCGATGCACTACCGGATCCGGATCGCCGGGATCGACCTCTGGCTGTTCGGGGGAATCGCGACGATGACCGAGGAGCCGCCCACTCCGCGGGCCGCCTTCAACATCTCCGCCGCGGGGCCCGCCGTGACCGCGGCGCTGTCGGCGTTCTGCTGGGCGGTCGGCTTCATCGGCTGGGGCACCCACGGCTTCTGGCACTCGGTGATCCTCGACGAGGGCGTGGGCTACTCCTCGGTGGAGGTGCTCCTGGGCTACCTCGCGTTCATCAACACGCTGCTGCTCGTGTTCAACCTCCTGCCGGCGTTCCCGCTCGACGGGGGCAACATCGTCCGGGCGGTCGCCTGGTGGCGCACCGGCGACCGCACGCGGGCCACCGCCATCGCCGCCCGCCTGGGGCGCGTGTTCGGCTATCTGCTCGCGGCCGGCGGCGTGTACCTGCTGCTGCGCTACCAGTCGGTGATCGGCGGCATCTGGTTCATCATCATGGGCAACTTCCTGGCCTCCGCCGCGCGCAGCGCCGAGATGCAGACGCGCCTCACCTCGCAGCTCGAGGGACTCAGCGTGGCCGACGTGATGGACGACGAACCGGTGGCCGTGCCCAACGAGACCAAGCTCGACCGGGCGCTCGACGAGTTCTTCCTCCGCTACCGCTGGCAGTGGTTCCCAGTGATCGACCGGGCCGGCAAGTTCCTCGGCCTCGTGATCCGCGAGAAGGTGGACGAGGTGCCGGAGGAGCTGCGTGCCGGCTGGACCGTGGACGAGGTGATGAGCCGCGACGCCGAGGGATCGCTCCGAGTGAGGACGGACGCACCCCTGGAGGCCCTGATCGGATCGGAGGGCCTCCGAACGCTCGGAGCACTGATGGCGGTGGACGGCGAAGGAGTGCTCAAGGGAGTGGTCACGCTGGACCAAGTCAGGAGAGCGCTGCAAGTCTCAGCGCCCGCGACGTAGTCGGTCCCGAGACCCCAGACCCGAGACCCGG
>DATNBJ010000268.1:0-8394 GCA_035572055.1 Thermoleophilaceae bacterium
GCCCGACCACGACGTTCGTGGCCGGCTTCATCGGAGTGTCCAACCTGATGCCGGGCGTGGCCGGGCCGGTGAGCGGCGGCGGCACCAAGCTGCTGCTGGACAGCGGCGTGACCGTCTGGGCGTCGGAGGACTGTGGCGTGAAGGAGGGAGAGCGCTGCTACGCCGTGGTTCGCCCGGAGAAGCTGCAGGTCAGCCGCGTGGAGGATCCAGCCCCGTCGGACCGGCCCAGCGTGGAGGGCATGATCGAGAGCTCGCTGTATCTGGGCACGGCCACCCAGATGGTCGTGAGGCTGCACGACGACGTGACCATGACCGTGCTGGTGCCGAACGCCAGCGAGGCAGAACGCCAGCAGCTGCCCGGGGCCGGGGCGCGAGTGCGGCTGAGCTGGGCGCCGGACCACATGCACGTGGTTAAGGAGAGCACGACAGAACCTGAACCAGGGGTGGAGGAGACTTGAGCGAACGGAACATCGACAAGCTGATCGACGAACTCGTAGCCGCGGAGATCAACCGGCGCCAGCTCCTGCGGCGAGGCGCCGCCGGCGCGATGTCGGTGAGCGCGGCCGCCTTCCTCGCCGCCTGCGGCGGGGGCGGCAACGCCCTGAGCGGCGGGACGAAGACCGCAGCGGAGAAGACCATCCCGAAGGGTGAGGTGGGCACTCAGCTCAACTTCTCCAACTGGCCGCTCTACATCGACGTGGACCACGGCAAGCACCCGACGCTCGAGAAGTTCACCAAAGAGACCGGCGTGCACGTGAAGTACACCGAGGAGATCAACGACAACAACGAGTTCTTCGGAAAGGTCCGCCAGCAGCTTGCGAGCGGCAGCTCGGGCGGGCGCGACATCATCGTGATGACGGACTGGATGGCCGGCAAGATGATCCGCCTCGGCTACATCCAGAAGCTCGACAAGTCCGCGCTGCCGAACGTCAACGCGAACCTCGTCGACAACCTCAAGCACATCGACTTCGACCCGAACCGTGACTTCACGGTGCCGTGGCAGAGCGGCCAGACCGGCCTGATCGTCCGCAAGGACAAGGTCGGCGACGTGACGAGCGTGAACGAGGTCTTCAACCCGAAGTGGAAGGGCAAGGTCACGCTGCTCACCGAGATGCGCGACTCCGTCGGGCTCACGATGCTCGGCATGGGCAAGGACCCGACCACCGGCTCGGTCGACGACATGATGGCCGCGGTCAACAAGATGAACGACAACGTGAAGAACGGCCAGATCCGCCGCTTCACGGGCAACGACTACCTGAAGGACCTGCCGAAGGGCGACACGTGGATCGCCTACGGCTGGTCGGGCGACGCGGTCCAGCTTCAGGCGGACAACAAGAACATCGAGTTCATCCACCCGGACGAGGGCTTCATGCTCTGGACGGACAACATGATGGTCCCGGTCGGCGCGCCCCACGCGTACACCGCCGAGGTGTTCATGAACTGGATCTACCAGCCCCAGGTCGAGGCTCCGATCGAGGACTACGTGAACTACGTCCCGCCGGTGAAGGGCACCAAGGAGGCGCTCTTGAAGATCGACCCGGAGGTGGCGAAGAACCCGCTGATCTTCCCGGACGCGGCCACGCTGGCGAAGGGGCACGCGTTCAAGACGCTGTCACCGGCCGACGAGGACAAGCTCAACAACGCATTCCAGGCGCTGATCGGCGCGTAGCACCGCGGCGATGGCGTACTTCCAGAGGCACAAGGGGATCTTCCCCCTGCTGCTCCTGTTGCCGGGGCTCCTCTGGCTGATCGTCTTCTTCGCGGTGCCGCTGTACTACCAGGCGAAGATTTCGCTCAACACGGGCTCGCCGTTCGAGGGCTTCCGCTTCGCCTGGCACTGGTCCACCTACACGGACGCGATCCGGACCTACCACACGCAGTTCATCCGCTCGTTCATCTACGCGGGCGCGTCCACGGGCCTGTCGCTTCTGATCGGGTACCCGCTGGCGTACGCGATCGCGTTCCGCGGCGGGCGCTGGCGCAACGCGCTGCTGCTCGCGGTGATCCTGCCGTTCTTCGTCACCTACCTCGTGCGGACGCTCGCGTGGGAGACGATCCTCGACGACTCCAGCCCGCTCGTCTCGTTCCTGCAGACGCTCGGGATCGTCGGCAAGAACGGGCACGTGCTGGCCACCACGAGCGCGGTGATCGCGGGCATCACCTACAACTTCCTCCCGTTCATGATCCTGCCGCTCTACGCGGCGCTCGAGCGGATCGACCCGAGGATGCTGGAGGCCGGGGCGGACCTCTACGGCAACCGCCGCTCGGTGTTCACGCGCGTGACCCTGCCGCTGTCGATGCCCGGCGTGGTGGCGGGAGTGCTGCTCACGTTCATCCCGGCGGCCGGTGACTTCGTGAACGCGGCCCTGCTCGGGTCGCCCAAGCAGACCATGATCGGCAACGTCATCCAGAGCCGCTACCTCGAGGTGAACGACTACCCGACGGCCGCGGCGCTGTCGTTCATGCTGATGGCGATCATCCTCGTGATGGTCGCGATCTGGGCGAAGATCGCCGGCACCGAGTCCCTGATGGGGGCGGAGACCGCCTGATGGCCACCGAGGCCTATCCGGCCCCTGCGGCGGCGACCGCGAAGGCCGCGCGGCCGCCCGGGGTCTCGCCCTGGCGGCGTGCCGGGCGCACCGTGATCCACTGGTCGCTGCCGGTCTACGCGGGGCTCGCGCTCATCTACCTGATCTTCCCGATCGCGATCATCATCTGGTTCTCGTTCAACGACACCCACAGCCGCTTCAACTTCGTGTGGCAGGGGTGGACGCTGAAGCACTGGAAGGACCCGTTCCAGGTGCCCGGCCTGCTGGACGCGCTCAAGGTCTCGATCGAGGTCGCGCTGCTCTCCACGCTGATCGCCACGGCGCTCGGCACGATGATGGCCCTCGCGCTCGTGCGCTACGAGTTTCGGGGCCGCGCGCCGCTGAACTTCTTCATCTTCCTGCCGCTGGCCACGCCGGAGATCGTGCTCGGCGCGGCGCTGCTGTCGCTGTTCCTGTCGCAGAGCAAGGTCTTCCAACTGGGCTTCGGCACGATCCTGATCGCGCACGTGATGTTCAACATCTCGTTCGTCGTGGTCACGGTCAGATCGCGATTAATCGGCTTCGACCGCCACCTCGAGGAGGCGGCTCAGGACCTGGGGGCCAACGCGTGGACGACCTTCTGGCGCGTGACGCTGCCGCTGATCGCACCCGGCGTGGTGGCCGCGGCGCTGCTGGCGTTCGCCCTCTCGATCGACGACTTCGTGATCACGAACCTCAACTCCGGCTCGACCGTCACCTACCCGCTGTTCATCTGGGGCGCGGCGCGAGTGTCGATCCCGCCCGAGGTGAACATCGTCGCGACGATGATCTTCGTGGTCACCGTGCTGATCGCGATCCTCACCGTGTGGCAGGCGCGGAGGGCGGAGAAGCTGTCCGAGGTCCGCCCCGAGCAGGAAGCGATCGCCTAGCCGCATGAACCTCGGCACGGTCGGCGTCTGGACGAGCTACCGCCCGTTCGGCATGGACCGCGCCGGCGAGGCGGCAAAGCTGCTGGAGGAGCTCGGCTACGGGGCCTGGTGGTTGGGTGGCTCGCCTCACGTGCCGGATGTGCGCCCGATCCTGGAGGCGACTTCTTCCTTGGTCGCCGCCACCGGCATCCTCAACGTCTGGATCAACGATCCGGCAGAGACCGCGGCCGCGGACGCCGACGTCCGGGCTGACTTCCCCGGGCGGTTCATGCTCGGGATCGGCATCGGCCACCCGGAGGCTACGAGCGACTACCGCCGGCCGCTCACGAGCATGCGCAACTTCCTCGACGGACTCGACGGGTCCCCGACACCGCCCCTGGTGGACGAACGCTGTCTCGCGGCGCTGCGGCCGAAGATGGTCGACCTCGCCGGCGAGCGCACAGCCGGCGTGCACTCGTACTTCGTGCCGGTCGAGCACACGCGGGCCACCCGCGAGCGCCTCGGTCCCGGCAAGCTCCTGGCGCCGGAGGTGGCGTGCGTGGTGGAGACCGATCCGGCGCGCGCCAGGGAGGTGGCCCGCGAC
Source organism: Thermoleophilaceae bacterium (assembly GCA_035572055.1). GTDB lineage: Bacteria > Actinomycetota > Thermoleophilia > Solirubrobacterales > Thermoleophilaceae > JAICJR01. Next base: position 4,041 of record DATNBJ010000268.1, read on the forward strand.
TACGCCAAGCTCTACCTCGGCCTGCGCAACTACACGCAGAACCTGCTCGATCTCGGCTTCGGCGAGGACGACATCGCGGACGGCGGCTCGGACCGGCTGATCGACGCGGTGATCCCGCACGGCAGCGCCGGGCAGATCGCCGAGGTGGTCCAGGCGCACTTCGACGCCGGCGCCGACCACGTCTGCCTTCAGCCGCTGGGCGAGCAGGGGATTCCGCGCGAGTCGTGGACCGCGCTCGCCAAGGTTCTTCTGTAGGCGGCGTGAACCGGAACGACCGGGACCGGCGGCGGCGGGCTCGGCCGCCAGGTTGGCCGGCGCGTAAGCGCAACCGGCACCGCGGCTAATAGTCTCCGGCCGGCATGGCCACCTTCGACCGCGTCGCCCACCTGCCGGTTCAGATCGATTCCTATTCGCTCGAGGGCCTCGAGGCGCAGGTGTCGAGCGACTTCACCCGCCTGAGCACCGTCATCCGCATCAGCGGCGCCGGCGAGGAGGGGGTCGGCGAGGACGTGACCTACGACGCGCTCGACCACATCGCGCTGCAGGACCAGGGGCCCGTGCACGACCTGTCGGGCAAGCGCTCGCTCGGCGAGCTGTGCGAGCTGATCGGGGGGCTCGACCTGTTCCCGGCGGACCCCGTCCGCGACGTGTCGCGCCTCTACCGCCGCTGGGCGTTCGAGAGCGCCGCCCTCGACCTCGCCCTGCGCCAGTCGCGCACCACGCTGTCGGCGGCGCTCGGGCGCGAGCTGCGGCCGCTCAACTTCGTGGTGTCGCTGCGGCTCGGCGACCCGCCGACCATCGCCCCGCTCCGCAAGCGCCTCGACCTCTACCCGACGCTGCGCTTCAAGCTGGACCCGGTGAGCGCCTGGACCGACGAGCTGATCGCCGAGCTCGTCGAGACCGGCGCCGTGGACTCGGTGGACATGAAGGGTCTCTACAGGGGCACGGTGGTGGACCAGCCGCCCGACCCCGATCTCTACCGGCGCGTGGTCGACGCGTTCCCGAACGCGTGGATCGAGGATCCGGCGCTCGAGCCGGAGATCGACGAGCTGCTCGAGCCGCACCGCGACCGCATCACCTGGGACGCGATCATCCATTCGGTGGCCGACATCGAGGGGCTGCCCTTCCCGCCGCGGATGGTGAACATCAAGCCCTCGCGGCTCGGCTCGCTCCAGGAGCTCTTCGCCGCCTACGACTACTGCGAGGAGCGCTCGATCGGCGCCTACGGCGGCGGCCAGTTCGAGCTGGGGCCGGGCCGCGGCCAGATCCAGTACCTGGCGTGCATGTTCCACCCGGACACACCGAACGACGTGGCGCCGAGCGGCTTCAACCTGCCGGACCCGGAGCCGGGTCTCCCGACGAGCCCGCTCGACCCGCGCCCGGCCGAGCTCGGCTTTCGCTGGGACGGCTAGCTACAGGGTCCGCGCGATCACGAGGCGCTGGATCTCGTTCGTGCCCTCGTAGATCTGCGTGATCTTCGCGTCGCGCATCATGCGCTCGACGGGGTACTCCTTCACGTAGCCGTAGCCGCCGAGCACCTGCACGGCCTCGGTGGTCACGGCCATCGCCGTGTCCGAGCAGAACAGCTTCGCCATCGCCGAGTACTTGCCCATGTCCGGCTCGCCGCGGTCGATCTTCGCGCAGGCCTTGTAGAGCAGCTCGCGGCCGGCGGCGCAGCGGGTCTCCATGTCGGCGAGCTTGAACTGGATCGCCTGGAACTGCGCGATCGGGCGGCCGAACTGCCGGCGCTCCTTCGCGTACGCGACTGCGTAGTCGGTGGCGCCCTGGGCGATGCCGAGCCCCTGTGCGGCCACACCGAGGCGCGAGCGGTCGAGCGTGGACATCGCCACGCGAAAGCCCTGGCCCTCCTCGCCGATCAGGTTCTCCGCCGGCACGCGGACGTCGGTGAACACCGGCTGGCCGGTCGGCGACCCGCGGATGCCCATCTTGTGCTCGAGCTTGCCGATCGAGACGCCCGGCAGGTTGGAGTCGACGACGAACGCGCTGATGCCGCGCGAGTGCCCGGCCGAGGTGTCGGTGACCGCGAACACCACGAAGAAGTCGGCGATCCCCAGGTTCGTGATCCAGTTCTTCTCGCCGTTGATCACCCACTCGTCCCCGTCGCGGACCGCGCGCGTGCGCATGCCGCCGGGATCCGAGCCGGCCTCGACCTCGGACAGGGCGAACGCCGGGGTCCACTCGCCGCTTGCGAGCTTCGGCAGGTAGCGCTGCTTGAGCTCGTCCGAGCCGAAGAGCTGGATCGGGAGCGAGCCGAGCTCCTGCACCATCAGCATCAGCGCCGTCGACGCGCAGGCCTTCGCGAGCTCCTCGATCGCGATGTTGAGCGTCAGGGTGCCGGTGCCCGTCCCGCCGTACTCCTCGCTGAACGGCAGCGCGAGGATGTCCTGCTCGGCAAGGAGCTGCCGCAGGTCGTGCGGGTACTCGGCCTTCTCGTCGATCTCCGCCGCCCGCGGCGCGACCCGTTCCCGGGCGATCTGGCGCACCAGGTCCCGGAACGAGATCTGCTCCTCGGTGAGGGCGTACAGGTCTGCTGTCGCTTGCTGGGCGATGCTCGGGTTATACCGATGGGCGGCGGGCGTCGAAGTACGCAAACGGACCCGATACCTCAAGCTGGTGAGCCGTCAGGCCGGCCTGGGTGAGCCAGCCGGCGAGATCCGCGCTCGACCCGGTCGGGCCGAAGACGCCTGTCCCGGGGCGGACCAGCAGGCGCTGGCGAATGCCGTTGCCGGTGCAGATCATCGCGCCGATCAGGCGGCCGCCCGGACGCAGGCAGCGAGCGGCCTCGCGCACCGCCTTGTCGGGATGGGGAAGGCAGTGGAGGCCCCACATCGAGATGAACAGGTCCACGCTCTCGTCGGGCACTTCGAGCTTCTCGGCGTCGCCCACGATCACCTCGACCTGATCGAGCCCATGTGCCTTGCGCCGGGCCCGCTCCACCTGCGCGGGCGAGATGTCCACCGCCAGGTACCGAAGCCGCTGGCCGTGCGACAGCGATCTGAACCCGATGCCGCCCCCGCACGGAGCGTCCACGACCGTGCTGCCGTCGGGAAGCTCGCCGACGGCGCGCAACAGCTCGTATGTGGGGCGAACGTCGCCACCCCAGATGGTGGCCGCGCCGACGCGCGCGAGGCACGGGCGCTCGATGTAGAAGGAGTAGACGCTGCCGTAGGGACCGTCGAACAGCCGCCGGTTTGCTTGGTGCAGCGCGCTCACGCTGAAAGTATTGCCGCGTGGTCCTGGTCGCCCCCGACAGCTTCAAGGGAACGTTCTCGGCGCGCGAGGTGGCGCGAGCGATTGCCGGTGGACTGCGCGACGGCGGGCTCGAGGCCGAGGAGCTGCCGATCGGCGACGGTGGCGAGGGCACGATGGACGCGCTCGTGGCGACGCTGGGCGGAGAGCTGCACGAGCTCGGCGTGAGCGATCCGCTCGGACGTCCGATCGAGGCGAGCTTCGCGATCCTGCCAGACGGGCGCGCGGTGGTGGAGATGGCGCAGGCCAGCGGGCTCGCGCTCGTGAAGGAGGACGAGCGCGACGCGTGGGCGGCGTCGACGCGCGGCACCGGCGAGCTGATCGTGGCGGCGGTCGAGACGGGCGCGAGCGAGGTGCTGGTCACCGTCGGCGGCAGCGCGACGACCGACGGCGGCGCGGGCGCGGTGGAGGTCTTGAAGGAAGCGGGCGTGAAGCCCAGGCTCGAGGTGCTCTGCGACGTGCGCACGGTCTTCGAGGACGCCCCGCGCGTGTTCGGTCCGCAGAAGGGCGCGGACCCACGGATGGTCAAGCGGCTCGAGCGGCGGCTCGACAAGCTGGCGGCGAAAGCGCCGCGCGACCCCCGCGGCGTCCGGATGACCGGCGCGGCGGGCGGCCTGTCGGGCGGTCTCTACGCCTACATGGGCGCCAAGTTGGCGCTGGGAGCCGCATACGTGCTCGACACGGTCGGCTTCGACGAGCGCATGCGCCAGGCCCGCTTCGTGGTGACCGGCGAGGGCCGCATCGACGGCCAGACGCTGACCGGTAAGGCCGTTGGCGAGGTGGCCACACGCTGCCGGCAGAGCGGCGTGGCGTGCCACGCGGTGGTCGGCTCGAACGCGCTCGAGGACTTCGAGATCCGCCTGCTCGACCTGGCGAGTGTCACTGAGTCGGGAACCAAGGCGAAACTGCGCAAGACAGGTATGGATCTGGCGGAGCTCGCGCGCTAACTTGTTTCGCCGGGAAGGGCGTGGACTCCGTCCGAGAGAGGTACTCATGACGACCCTGGAACACCCGGCAGTCGAGCAGGTCGATGAGCACACCCGCGCCGCGCGCCAGCTCGAGGCGGCGATGGAAGAGCAGCAAC
>DATNBJ010000269.1:0-3447 GCA_035572055.1 Thermoleophilaceae bacterium
CGCAGATCGAGCTCGGTGCCCGCGGTCGAGGGCAGGCTCAGGTGGGGCAGCTCGGCGCCACGGAGATGGTCGGCGGCGCCGTCGTCCTCGGGCACGGGGAGATCGGTCGGGAGGCTCTCCCAGTTGTAGGTCATCGACCTAGAGTACGCCCGTGATCTTCAGGCAGATCGTCCACGACGACCTCGGCTGCGCCTCGTACTTCGTCGGCGACGAGGACGCGGGCGTGGCCGCGGTGATCGACCCGCGCTTCGAGATCGACGAGTACCTGGAGCTCGCGCGCTACCTGGGCGTGCACATCGAACACGTGCTCGAGACGCACAACCACGCCGACCACGTGTCCGGCCACGGCCGCCTTGCCGAGGCCACGGGCGCCGTGATCCACGTGCACCGCGACGCCGGCGTGAGCTACGAGCACGAGCCGTTCGACGACGGCTTCGAGCTCGAGCTGGGCCCCGTGCGCGTGCGCGCGATCCACACCCCCGGGCACCGTCCCGAACACACCTCGTTCGCGCTGATCGACACCGCCCGCGGTGACGAGCCGTGGGCCGTCCTCACCGGGGACACCCTGTTCGTGGGCGACATCGCGCGGCCCGACCTCGCGATCGACAAGCGCGAGGGAGCCCAGGGAATCTTCCGCAGCCTCCACGAGCGCCTGCTCACGCTCGCGCCCGACACCGAGGTGTGGCCGGGCCATCTCGGCGGGTCGCTGTGCGGCGGGCCGGCGATGGACATGAAGGTGAGCTCGACGATCGGCTATGAGGCGCGCCACAACGCGCTGCTCTCGGTGCTGGACGAGGACACGTTCGTCGACCGGGCCGTGTCCGATCTCCCGCCGCAGCCGCCGAACTTCGAGAACATCGTCGAGATCAACCGCGGCGAGCTGATGACCGCCGGCCTCGAGGTGATGCCGCTCACGCCGCGCCAGCTGGAACAGCGGGAGAAGGACGGTGCGCTGATCGTCGACGTGCGGACCGACCAGCAGTTCGACGAGGCGCACATCCCGGGCTCGCTGTCGAACACGATGCTGCGCTCGGGCTTCGGCACGAAGCTCGCCTGGCTGGCCGACCGCGGCCAGGAGATCGTGTTCGTGGGCCGCGACGACGAGGACGGCCGCCGGGCCGCGCGGCTCGCCCTCGCGGTGGGGGTGCGGAACCTGGGCGGCTTCCTCTCGGGCGGGATGACGAGCTGGCGCGCGGAGAGCCGGGACGTGAGCCGCATCGAGCGGATCGGGGTCGACGAGCTGCACGCGCGCGGCGACGGCGTGCAGGTCGTCGACGTCCGCGAGGAGCGCGAGTGGCGCGAGTCGCATATCCCCGGCTCGGTCCACGTGCCCTACCACGACATCCAGGCGCTGCCCGACGGGATCGACCCCCAGCGGCCGGTGGCGGTGATCTGCGCCTCCGGCCAGCGCAGCGCGGTGGGCGCGAGCCTGCTCCAGTCCTACGGCGCGCGCGAGGTGCTGCACGTGGTGGGCGGCGGCGTGGGCACCTGGGAGCGCGCCGGCTACCCGGTCGAGCGCTAGGCGGTCCGCTTGAGGCCGCGAGCGAGCAGGAAGACCGCGCTGCTGTAGAGAAGCGCCTGCGCCATCACGACCTCGAGGCTGACCCCGATGAGCGCGTTTGTGGCGTAACCGGTGTTGTGCCGTGCCAACGGCACCTGCACGGCGACGAACAGACCCACGACGAGCATCGCCGCGGCGCCTGCCGCGAGCACGCGCCTCGGTCTGGGCGCCGGCCTGGCGGCGGCCCACCTCGCCGCAAGTCCCGCGAGCAGCAGCATCTCGTAGAGCGCCGCGAACGCGATGGCATCGGGCCAGACCAGCGCGGCGACCAGCGCGCCCGGCGGAAGTGCGACCGCCAAGACCACGCCAAACCGCGTTCCCCAGCGAAGCATCCGTGCCCACGCCATTCGCTCCAGGCTCTCACGGCGCCGCCGTTTCTGCACGATGGAGTTCGCCCCGCAACCCAAGTGGGTAGGCCGTGTTGCTTTGGGTGAATCCGTCCACGACCAGGAGGTTTTCGTGCGCTTTCGACGCCGAATCCTGCCCCTCGGCGGCCTCGTAGCCGTGCTCTCAACCGCCATCGCGATGATCCTCGCCGGCGGCCCCGCGGCCTTTGCCGCAACCACGTCGACATCCCTTCACGACGTGCTCGCGCAGCTCCGCCGCAACTCGAAGGTGTCGGAGCGGCTGAACGCCGCGTACTTCCGCGCGCCGCAGACGTGGCCCATCGCCGCCACCTCGCTCAAGCCGACCAGCAGCGATACGGCGTTCACGGTGAGCGGCACCGACGGCGGCCTGTCGCTGTCTCCTGACCACATCACGTTCACCGAGACGGGCGGCGCGCAGGTGCCCGCGCGCACGGCGCAGACGAGCGGCACGTTCGAGGTGCCGATCCAGCTGCCCAACCGCGCGAAGGTGATCAAGCTCCAGGCGAGCTACAACGACTCGACCGGCAACAACACGAGCCCGGGCGGCACGCAGGCGCCGACCGGCTTCAACTTCGAGCTGATCCAGTACGGCCTGCAGGGCGAGACGCCCACGGAGCTGCTGTCCCAGTCGACCGGCATTCGCTCGACCGACGGCCGCAAGGGCACCGACACGCTCGGCCTCGCGAACAGCGGCTTCCAGATCAACAACAGCACGAGCCGCTACGTGCTCCGCGTGACCGTGACGGACACGAACACCGCGACGAAGTTCTACGGCTTCACGCTGCAGTACCAGCTCGGCAAGGGCGTGCCGGGCGCCCCGGCCTAGCCGGGAGGCAATAGGCTGCGCGCGTGCCGCGCGCGCGCAGAATCGTGGTCGGTGGGATCGGCACCTCGGTGATCGAGGCCGGTCCCGCCGACGCCACGGAGGCCGTGCTTTTCGTGCACGGCAATCCGGGCTCGAGCGCTGACTTCACGGATCTGGTCGACCAGGTCGGCGAGTTCGCACGCGCGGTGGCGTTCGACATGCCGGGCTTCGGCAAGGCCGACAAGCCCGACGACTTCGAGTACCACGTCGGCGGCTACGCCAACTGGCTCCAGGCGGCGCTCGAGGAGCTGGGCATCACGCGCGTGCACCTCGTGCTGCACGACTTCGGCGGCCCGTTCGGGATGGTCTGGGGGCTGATGCACCCCGACGCCTGGGCCAGCACCGTGCTCTTCAACATCGGGATCATGCCCGGCTACCGCTGGCACAAGCGGGCGCGCCAGTGGCGGACCCCGGTGCTGGGCGAGCTGACGATGGCGTTCATCCCGCGCAGCGTCTGGCGCCGCGCGTTCCTGTCGTCGCCGGGCCGCAAGCTGCCGGTCGAGTTCGTCGACGAGATGTACGACAACTTCGACAGGAAGACCCGCAAGGTCGTGCTGAAGCTCTACCGCGCCACGCCCGACCCGGGCGAGCGCGCCGACGAGGTGGGCGCCGCCATCAAGGCGCTCAACAAGCCGGCGCTCGTGGTCTGGGGA
>DATNBJ010000270.1:0-7761 GCA_035572055.1 Thermoleophilaceae bacterium
CGAGGTGGGTCTGGTAGACGGTGAGGGTCTCGGGGGTTGGGGATTGGGGGTTGGGGACTGGGGTCTCGTGACTCGTGACTCGTGACTCGTGACTCGGGTCCTCCGGCTCGTGGTGGTCGGGCCCCGGCTCCTCGTGGTGCTCCGGCTCCTCGTGGTGCTCCGGCTCCTCGTGGTGCTCCGGCTCCTCGTGGTGCTCCGGCTGCGGCTCCTCCCAGTGCTGGGGCTCGGCCGGGGCCTCTTCCTCCGTGATCTGCGATTCGTGATCTGCGAGCTCCGGGTCGTGGAGCTCCGGCTCATGGAACAACACGAGGGCTCCGCCGACACGGCCCGGCTCGATCTCGTCCTCCTCGCCGTCAGCCGAAAACGCCGCCATCGCGGCGTTCAGCACGGCGCCGTGCCGGAAGCGCAGGCGCTCGAGCTCGTCCGTGGTCCACTCGCGCGACCCGACCTCGTCCACGAAGGCGCCGAACTCGAAGGCGCGGCCCAGCGGAACGGGCGCCAGCGCCATCTCGATCGTGAACTCGCGCCCGTCGCGGTGGCGGGCCACCAGCTCGAAGCGACGCTCTCCCGCGGGAGCCTCGCCGGCCAGCACACGCTCGAGATCCTGCTCGCCGCGCTGGCGCAGGTGGGGCGCGACGATCGTGGCGATCAGGGGGTGGCCGATCACCTCGCCGCGTCGCCAGCCGAAGGTGTTCTCGGCCTGCGAGGTCCAGGCCGTGATCAGCCCGCCCGAGTCCACGGACACGATCCCGGCGCCCACCAGGGGCGCAAGGCCGGACGGGCCGACCGAGTCGTGCACGTGCATGCTCACGTGGACGCTTCGGCGCGCGCGCGAAGAGCGTCCAGACGCGCCCCGAAAACTAAGCCGGAGTACTAGTCCAGAAGCCGAACATTCGTCCAGCCGGGAGGTTTGGCGCGCGCGGCGGCGAGCGTCAGGTTCGGCGCCGCCGTTCCCACATCTCGAGTTCGCCACGGTCCTCGAAGCCCAGCCGCTCGTACACGGGGCGCCCCCGCTTCGTGGCCTGGAGCGAGCTCGTGGCGCAGCCGCGCTCGCGGCCGTCGGTCATCGCGCGAGTCATTAGCGCCGTGGCGAGCCCGCGTCCTTGCGCTGACGGCACGGTGGCGACCAGGTACACGCCGCAGTCGCCCTCGCAGTCGTGGGTGATCGCCGCGCCGGCGGGCTCGCCGTCGAGCAGGCCGACGTAGACGTGGAACCCCTCCGTCGGCACGCCGTCGAGCGCGCGCTCGAAGTCGCCGGAGAGGCCATAGGCAAGGTCGTTGAGGCGGCCGACCTCGCGGAGGGTCGGCCGCTCGGCGAGCACGAGCGAGGGGTCGGGCTCGCCCTCGAACGACTCGAGATCCAGCACCATCGCCCGCGGGCTGCCGTCGTTCACGTGTCCCGCCCTGGCGAGCACCTCGGTGGCCGCGGGCTCGTCGTGCGGCACCCAGACGGTCCACGCGCGCACGCCGGCGCTGTCGTACTCCTGCGCGAGCGTGTCGAGTGACTCGGCGAGCCGTCCCGCGTCCCCGTACACCACGCAGTTGATCACCGAGCGCTCGGGCGCGGCGGGCATGATGGCGGCCGCCACACCCGGCAGCTCGACGGTGCGTCCCTGCGGCGCGGCCTCGGCGAGGGCGCGCATGAAGCCGCGGAGGCTCTCTAGCCCCAGACCCACGGCGGGTAGCGGGTGACGAGCCACAGCGCGTACGCGTTGCCGCGCGCCTGCCAGCGCAGCGCCACCACCACGATGTCGAACATCCCCTTCGGGAAGCTCCGCGCGAAGAGGATCGTGAAGAAGGCGAAGAAGACGAGCACGTAGCCGAGGTAGACGAGGATGCCCGCGACGATCAGGTACGGGATCGCGAGGATCCAGGCGACCAGCGGCCGCCAGCGCTCGACCTTCTCCGGATACTCCAGCTCGAATCGCACCGGATAGTCCGGATCGGACTCGAGGGAGAACGGCGGGTACGGGTCCACCATCAGGTAGTGGTAGCCGGTCACCCGGCTGGTCCAGCGCGCCACGCCGACCATGTAGTTCCAGAGCCCGCGCGGATAGCGGCCCGTGATGAGCACCGCGAACCAGCTGATCACGATCGCGAAGAAGGCGCCGATCCAGAGCACGATGAGCACGAGGTAGTGCGGGAGCACCAGCAGCCACTTCACGAGCGGCATGAAGCGCGAGTACTGCTCCTGGTGGTCGATGTCCAGCTGAAGCGGATAGTCGTTCATGTGGCCCTTTATAACCGGCCCCCCGGCCGCGGGGGCGCCGGCGGACCCGCACGTGACTAGCCGAACGTGAACGCGTAGGCGGAGATGCCCGGGTCGAAGCGCAGGCTCAGGCGGCCGCCGCGGGCCTGCGGCAGGCTCAGCGCCGTGTAGAGACGCTGGCCGTTCACCACCAGCGTCCGGACCGGCTTCCCGTCGAGGAACACGTGCACGTTGCGCGGCTTGCCGTCGGAGGTGCCGAGCACAACGAACACGCGCTGTGCCACGAAGCTCAGGTCGATCGACGCGCCCGGCCCGGACACGCCCTGCTCCACCTTCTCGTCCCACGTGCCGCCGAGCGCGAACTGGTTCGGCCGCAGGTTCGCCGGCGCCGCGTAGGTGTGCACGCCCGGCTGGAGCGGCACCACGTACCCCTGCGCACGCTGGAGACCGACGTAGGTCTCGGGCGTGGCCAGGTCGGGTGGCACCTGGCCGTGCACGTTCGTCATCGACCCGAGCCCCTTCGCTCCCCGCTCGGCCAGCAGCGTCCGGATCGCCTTCTCGGTGCCCGGGTAGTCGCCCTCGCCGAAGTTCACGTGGCGGACGTGTCCCTGGGCGTCGATGAGGTACTCGGCGGGCCAGTACGAGTTCCCGTAGGCGTTCCAGGTGCCGTAGGCGTTGTCCTGAGCCACCGGGTAGTGGATGCCCTCGGAGCGGATGGCCTTCTGCACGTTGCCCGCGTCGTGCTCGAACGGGAACTCCGGCGTGTGCACGCCGACGATCGTCAGCCCGTCGTTGCGGTACTTCCTGTCCCACGCCTCGAGGTGCGGCAGCGTGCGGATGCAGTTGATGCAGGTGTAGGTCCAGAAGTCGACGAGCACCACGCGCCCGCGCAGCTGGGCCAGCGTGAGCGGCGCGCTGTTGAACCACCTCTCCGTGCCGGTGAAGTCAGGCGCGGGCCCGTAGTCCTTCAGGCCATCGGCCTGCGGTGTCGCGGCGTGCGCGGCGGCCTCGCCGAAGCCGACCTTGCCGCCGCGCAGGGACGCCAGCCGCGAGCGCACCGCCTGCGACTTCTCGATTCCGCTGGTGGGGTTGATCGCGAACTCCGGCAGGTTCTTCGCCAGCGCGCTCTCGAAGCGGACGTCGAGCTGAGTGGTCAGCGCGATCCCGGTGGCGATCATCACGATGCCCATCGTGCGCTGGAGGGCGAGCCCGCGGCCGGCGCTCCGGATCCGCTCGCCGATCCACTGGCCGCCAAGCGCAAGCAGCAACAGGACCGCGGCCGAGCCGGCAGCGTAGGCCAGCGCCACGATCGCCACCCTGAGGGACGTTCCCGTCGTGGCGCTCACGGAGATGACCGCGGCGAGGATCGGGCCGGCGCAGGGCGTGTAGGCGAATCCCAGGGCCGCCCCCACCCCGATCCCGCTCCAGAAGCCGTTCCCACGGGAGCGCGGACCGAGGCGGGCCAACCGCGTGAGCGGTGCCTCGATCCGCGCCGCCACCTGCGGGAACAGCAATGCGAGCCCGAAGCCGATCAGCACGACCTCGGCGAACACGCGGACGCCGTTGCCCGCGAGCCCGACGCCGTGCACGAGCGACGCGAGCGCCACCACCGTGATCGTGAACGTGGCGGCCAGCCCCAGCACGATCCCGAGCGGGCGCCTGCGGCCGCCGGCGGCGCTGGCGGACAGGAGCGCCGGCAGCACGGGCAGCACGCAGGGGGTCACGGCGGTGGCCGCTCCGGCGACCAGCGCGAAGAGGATCAGGAGCACCATGGTCTCGGCAGACCATGATGCCCGCCAGGAATTACAAGGAAGTTAAGCGGGCGTCGGATCGCCCGGTGGGTGGAGGCCCAGCGCGTGGCAGCGGTCGAGGCCGGGAGCGAGCTTCGGTGCGGCCGCGAGCTTAGGCGGGTCGCGGAACGCGGCCTTGCGGAAGTCGAGGTAGTCGGTCATGTCCGCCGCGTTCGCGTCGCGGAAGGTGAGCGCCCCGATGTTCCACTTGCGCTCGATGAAGCGCAGGATCGAGGTGAGGTCCTGCACCTGGTGCGAGACGTAGTTCTTCTTCGCCCAGGGCGAGACCACCACGAGCGGCACGCGGAAGCCGTAGCGGTCGAACGAGCCGGGGGTGTTGCCCGGGCCCAGCAGCGGCGGCGTGGAGTCCGGCTTGATCGCCTTCGGCGGCGGCACGTGGTCGTAGTAGCCGCCGTGCTCGTCGTAGGTGAAGAAGAGGACGGTGCGCTCCCAGTTCGGAGACCGCATCACCGCGTTCACGACCTTCGCGATCGCCTGCGTCTCGCCGAACTGCATGTCCTGCGGGTTCTCCTGCGACTGGATCTCGAAGTGGGGATCCACGAAGCTGACCGCCGGAAGCCTGCCCTTGCGCGCGTCCGAGTAGAACTGGTCGATCTTCACGAAGTCGCCACGCTGCTGGCGCGGGATCGTGATCGTGCCGGGGATGATCGCCGTGGCCGGCAGGTCCGTGTAGTAGTTGCGCCAGCGGATCTTGTGCTGGTCGAGCCGGTCGAAGATCGAGCCGTTCTTGGCCGGCACCTGGAAGTTCACGTCCGAGGTGGAGATCACGCCGTCCGAGGTGCCCGCCATCAGGTAGCGGCGATTCGGATAGGTCTGGCAGAGCGTGGAGCAGAAGAAGCGGTCGCCGACCGGGAACACGCTGGCCATCGAGTAGGTGAACGGCAGGTCCGCCCTGTCCCAGAACCACATCGCCGAGTAGCCGCTGGCCTTCGCGAAGCCGTCGTTCCTGCCGTTGTCCCAGGAGGTGTGGCTGGCGTTCCAGTTCTGGCCCGGACGGCCCGAGAGCTGGCACTCCGAGGGAGCGCGGCTCGCGCGCACCGGCTTGCCGTTCGCGTCGAGGTTCACCGGGGTGGGATGGCCCTTGCGGTTGACCGGGAGGCCGTCCACGTCGCGGCGGTTGCGGTAGCGCCGCGGCAGCATTCCCAGCACGTTGTCGAACGAGTGGTTCTCCATCATCAGCACGATGATGTGGTCCACCTCGGGCATCGTGTCCTCGCCCTCGCGCATGCGCGGGAACGGCTTCGAGCCGGGCTTGCGGATGCGGCCGAGGTCGGCGATCGGCTTGGCCCAGGCGGGCAGTCCCCTTGCTCCCGCGATTGTCAGTCCAGCCGCTGCTCCGGTCTGAAGGAGCGTGCGCCGGCTCATGCCTGACGCGCCAGTCACGCGCGGCATCCTACGCGTCTCGCGCGCGCGGGGCCGTTAAAGATCGGTTGAGGCGCTCGCCGAAGGCTCGGGCGGCGCCGCGTCGCGCTCGCGCTGCGCCTTGTCGACCGCCTCCACGACGTTGCGCGGGCTGGCGACGCCGACGAAGCTGAAGTCCGAGTCCTCGGTCCCGGCGGTGTCGAAGTCGACGGTGCCGACCCGGAGCAGCCGCTCGAGGATCGTCTGGCGCGTGTTCACGTTCTGCACCCGCTCGAGCCGCGTGTCGAGCGTAACGCGGGTGAACACACCCCTCCTGATGTGCAGGCGGCGGTCGGTGATCGTGTAGGTCGTGGTCACCCGCTTGATCAGCCCGACGAGCACCACCACGGCGAGAATCGCGACCCCCACGCCGCTCGAGATCGCCCAGTCCACCTTGTCGGATATCACGGTGACCAGCGCCGCTACGCCGGCCCCGATGAGCACGATCACGATCCCCTTGACGTAGAAGCCGAGGATCGAACGCCACGACGGGTGCCCTTCGAAGATCAGCCGTTCGCCGGGCTGCAGCTCCATACGCGGGCAGCCTAGCGCCCTGCCGAACTCAATTCCCGCGTCATTGCGGCCGATACGTCCGAATGCACGACCTCGCTGCGGTGGCCTGGGGGCTTTGCGCCGCCGTTTCCGCGTTTGCGGCTTTCCGCTGCGCGTTGGCCGCAAAGCGCGATCCCGCCAGCCGGGGGCGCTGGCTGATGTTCGCGTTGGCGATGGCCGTGGGCGGCGTCGCGGCGGGCCTCGCCGTGGGGGTGGCGCTGGGTGTCTATCCGCGCGACGTGGCGGTCGACCCCGCCTTCGCGCGCTCGGCAGCCCTCCTCGCGGCCGTCTCCGCGGGGGCGAGCCGCACGATCCGCGGCACGCGCCTCGTGGGCGCCACCGACGCCGCCCTGCTCTCGATCCCGCTCGTGGCGGTCGGGATCTACTTCGTGGCGATCCCCGGCTTCGATCACGGACACCCGGTGCTCACGGTGGTGTTCGTGACGAACGTCGCGGCGCTGCTCGTCTGCGCGTTCACGACGCTGGCCGGCTCCGACCGCGGCTCTCGGCTCGCCGGCTGGTGGATCCTCGCCGCGTGCTGCATGGCCGCTGCCGGCGACGGCCTGATCGCCGCCCGGGCGGCGAACGAGATCCACGCCATGGTGGGCTGGCTCACCGCGTCGCTGTGGACGCTGGCCAGCGCCTCGATCGCGATTGCCGCCAGCCTGCCCGCGTCGTCCGCCGAGGAGGTCGAGCACGACACCCTGTCGGGCCGCCGCTGGATGCTCGCCCGCGTGGTGGTGCCCCTGCTCGCCATGATGGCGATCCCCGCCGTGGAGGTGGGCATCTGGCTCACCGACTCCCTCACCTCCTGGAACGGCGGCTACTTCCTTCTCTTCTTCCTGCTGTCGATCGTGGTCACGGTGACCCGCCAGGCCTACCTGATGTACGAGAACCGGCTGGCGCTGGCTCGCGGCCGGCGGCTCAGCGAGCAGGTGATGCGCCGCAACGAGGAGCTCGAGGCGCTCACCCGTCTGGCGACAACGATGACCGAGACCCTCGAGCAGGAGCCGATCATCGAGCGCGGTCTCGACGTGATGCGCCTGGCCGCCCACACGAGCAGCGCCGCGCTGTTCCTCGGGCACGACGGCGAGCTCGTGGAGGGCGGGTCGAGCGGCGACTGGGAGAGCGAGCGCGACGTGGCCGGCGATCCCACCAGCGTGATGAGCGTGGAGGTGCGTGGCGATAGCCAGGTGCTCCGCCTGCCGCTCGAGGCCCGCGGTGAGTTCATCGGCCGCGTGACCCTGGTCCGCCCCGCCGCGAACCGCGCCGACGCCGCCGAGCTGAAGCTGCTGCGCCTGCTGGCCGACCAGCTCGCGGTCGCGCTGCAGAACGCGCGGGACTACCGCGACAAGATCGAGCAGGCCATCCGCGACCCGCTCACCGGGCTGCTGAACCACCGCGCCTTCCAGGAGCGGCTCGGCTCCGAGCTGGCCCGCGCCCGCCGCGAGGGTTACGAGGTGGCGCTCGTGGCGCTCGACCTCGACCACTTCAAGCCGATCAACGACCGTTGCGGCCACGCCGTGGGCGATGAAGCGCTGCGCGCGTTCGCCCGCACGATCTCCACGTCCGTGCGCCCCAGCGACATCGCCGGGCGTGTGGGCGGCGACGAGTTCATGGTGGCGATGCACGGCACGAGCGTCGTCGACGCGCAGGAGGTCGTGGCCCGCCTGCGCGCCGCTCTGGCCGCGATCACCGTCGGCCCCACGCGCGAGACCCTGACGATCAGCGCGGGCATCGCCATGTACCCGCGCGCGGCCGAGTACCAGACGGACCTGATGCGCTTCG
>DATNBJ010000271.1:0-5508 GCA_035572055.1 Thermoleophilaceae bacterium
CGGAGTAGCCGAGCGGCGATGGCTGGTTCAGCCGTGCGCTCACGGCGCGGAAGGTCTCCGCCACGCCGTCGCGGCGAGCCTTCTCGACCACCTGGGCCACCTGGTCGGGCCGCGAGCGGGCCTTGGCCAGCAGGCTGTCCCTGCCCGCCTCCACCTTCGCCCGCTCGGTGCCGACGCTCAGCAGGCTTGCGCGGACGTCGACCAGCACCGTCTCTGGGGTGAGCGCGGGCTCCGGAACGTCCATTACCTCGACGGCGCCGTCGCGCAGCCGCTGCGTTACCTGTTTCATCGGCTTCGGACTCGCGACTCGGTAGGGCCAATGCACGCGAATCCGCGCTTCCAGCCTATGGGCACACACGCGATCACGCCAGCTGCACGGCCGCCGCGACCTGCTCCAGCTCGTGGCGCTCCAGGCACTCGAAGACGGGCAGCGAGAGCTCTTCGCGGGCCCAGGCCCGCGCGTTCGGAAAGTCGCCCGCCGCGGCGTCCGCGAACGGTGGCTGGTCGGGAACCGCGAGGGGATAGTGCACACCCGTGGCCACACCGGCGGCGGCGAGCGCCGTGGCGCGCTCCGCGCGGTCGGGAATACGGATGGGAAAGAGGTGGTAGACGCAGGGGCTCTCCGCGCGCTCCTCGAGCAGGCGCACGCTCCCGCCCAGCAGCGACCGGTACGCCGCCGCATGGCGCCGGCGCGCGGCGTTCCAAGCGTCGAGGTGCGGCAGCTTGACGCGCAGGAACGCCGCCTGGAGGCCGTCGAGCCGCTCGTTGTAGCCGGCGAGCTCGTGGGTCGGCCCGCTCGCGCGGCCGAGGTCCCTGAGCGCCCGTGCCCTGCGGGCGACCTCGTCGTCGCTCGTGCAGATCGCGCCGCCGTCCCCGAGCGCGCCGAGGTTCTTCGTCGGATAGAAGCTGAACGCCGCCGCGCGGCCGAACGAGCCGCTTGGCCTGTCGCGCCAGGTTGCGCCGTGGGCCTGGGCGGCGTCCTCCACGATCGCGAGACCGTGCGAGCCGGCCAGGCGGCCGAGCTCGTCCATGTCGCAGCAGTGGCCGTACAGGTGCACCGGCAGCAGCGCGGCGGTGCGCGGCGTGATCGCCGCCGCCGCGGCCGCCGGCGACATGAGGCCCGTGCCCTCCTCGACGTCGCAGAACACCGGCGTGGCGCCCGCGTGCACGACGGCCATTGCCGAGGCGATGAACGTATGTGCGGGCACGATCACCTCGTCGCCGGCTCCGATCCCGCTCGCCGTCAGGGCGATCGTCAGCGCGGCGGTGCCGGAGGCGGCGCCAATGCAGTGGCGGGTGCCGCAGTAGGCGGCGAACTCCTGCTCGAAGCGCGCCACCTCCTCGCCGAGCACGAACGCGCTCGCGGCGACGACACGCTCGAACGCCCCACGGAGCTCGCCCGCAAGGCTCGCGTGCAGGCGATCGAGCCCCACGAGCTGTACGTGGTTTTCACGGAATTGCGACAAGGGCCCCCTTGCTCAAATGAGGTATCGCCATGTAGGTTGGGTTTCTACCCGTTATGAGGTAGTGGGTCGGACCCACGAATGGGGACGATCGGCTCGGACCACGCCTTTGGGGACGAGCGAAGGGACTGTTGATTTGGCTCGATTCGACAGATCGCCCACCTCCGGGATCACGCAACCGGTGACGGCTGCCGTTGTGGGACTCGGCTATTGGGGGCCCAACCTCCTCCGCGTCCTGCAGGAGCAGGACGACGTGACCGTGCGCCACGTCTGCGACGTGGATCCCGAACGGCTGGCGTGGGCCGCCGCGCGCTACCCGGCGGTCGGCGTGACCACCGACATCCAGGAGCTGCTCGACGATCCGGAGCTCGACGCGATCCTGCTCTCCACGCCGGTCCACACGCACTTCGAGCTGGCCGCCAGGGCGCTCCAGGCGGGCAAGCACTGCTTCGTCGAGAAGCCACTCGCGAGCTCCATCGCTGACGCGGACGCGCTGGTCGAGCTGGCCACGGACACGGGGCTGACGCTGATGTGCGGGCACACCTTTCTCTACAGCCCGGCGGTCCGGACGGTCAAGCGGCTGATCGACGACGGCGAGCTCGGTGAGCTCTACTTCGTATCGAGCAGCCGGGTGAACCTCGGCCTGCACCAGCGGGACGCGAGCGTGGTGTGGGACCTCGCGCCCCACGACTTCTCGATCCTTCTCTACTGGCTCGGGGAGAGCCCCGAATGGGTGAGCGCGATCGGCCGCGCGTCGGTGGTTCCCCACGTGACCGACATCGCGTTCATCGATCTCTCGTTCCCGTCGGGCGTGCTGGCCCACGTCGAGCTGAGCTGGCTCGCGCCGAGCAAGCTGCGCCGGACCGTGGTGGTCGGGAGCGAGAAGATGGTGGTCTACGACGACACGAGCGCGGAGCCGATCAGGGTCTTCGACGCCGGGGTCACCTACCGCGACCCGGAGACGTTCGGCGAGTACCACCTGTCATATCGAACGGGCGACATCGTCAGTCCCCATCTCGACAACTCCGAGCCGCTGGCCCTTCAGGCGGCCGACTTCATCGCGAGCATCCGCTCGGAGAAGCCGACCAGCTCGAACTTGGCCGTGGCGCGAGACGTGGTCTCGCTGATCGAGGCCACCGAGCGGTCGCTTCTCCAGCGAGGCGCGCTGCGTGTGCCGGCCGTCGCCGGCGTGGCAAGCGTCTCCACGTGAGATCGTCGCGAGCGGCGACCGGCAGGTCGGAGGTGACCTTCCCCGCGGCGGTCGCCGGCGGGCTTCGCACGGCCCGGACCGGCGACTTCATTCCCACCACGCGCCCCGGGCGCGACTACTGGCGGCGGCGGATGCTCGCGCTCGCCGACGTGTGGGCGCTGCTGATCTCGTTCCTGGTCTCGGCGGCTGTGATCGCCCAGGGTCAGGACGCCGTTCCCACGATCCCGTGGGCGCTGCTCATCGCGCCGGTCTGGGTGCTGATCCTGAAGCTCTACGGCCTCTATGACCGCGACCTCAAGCGCGTGAGCCACTCGACGGTGGACGACATCCCCTGGCTCTTCCACGCGCTGATCGGGATCACGCTCGTGTCCTGGGCCTGGTTCCGGTTCACGCCGGGCGGCAAGCCCGTGCTGGCCGAGGTCGTGACCTTCTTCCCGCTCGCTCTGGTGCTGATGCTCACGGTGCGCTCGCTGGTCCGGCGCCTTTCACGCCGCGTGCTCGGCCCGGAGCGGGTTCTGCTGATCGGGGACGACGGCCTGGCCGAGCTCCTGATCAGGAAGATGCGCGCGCATCCGGAGTACGGGCTCGAGCCGGTTGGGGTTGCCGGGGTCGGCGCGAACGCCCCCGCGGCCGCCCTCCTGCCGGTGCTCGGCGATCTCGAGCACCTCGAGCCGGTGGCACGCGGCCACGCCGTGCATCGCCTGCTCGTGTCGCCCGGCTTCAGGGAGGACCAGCTCGACCTGCTGCGGCTCGCCCGTGAGCTCGGGCTGAAGGTCAGCGTCCTGCCCACGCTGTCCGACGCGCTCGGCCCGGCGGTGGAGGTCGACGACCTCGAGGGGATCACGGTGCTCGGCCTCAACCCGCCGGTGCTGTCCAGGTCGTCCCGATTCGTCAAGCGGGGGATGGACGTGCTGGGAGCTTCGCTGCTGCTGTTCCTCCTCGCGCCGCTGATGCTGGGCATCGCCGTCGTCGTCAGGGTCACCTCGCCCGGGCCCGCGCTGTTCCGCCAGCGGCGGATCGGCCGCCATGGACGCAGCTTCGAGCTGCGGAAGTTCCGGACGATGTACCTCGACGCCGAGCAGCGCGTCGACGAGCTGCGCGCGTTCAGCAAGGACCCCAACTGGCTGCACCTGGACGACGATCCGCGGATCACCCCGGTGGGGCGGTTCCTGCGCCGCACGAGCCTCGACGAGCTGCCGCAGCTCTGGACCGTGCTGCGCGGGGACATGAGCATCGTGGGCCCGCGGCCGCTGATCGAGTCGGAGGACGACCTCGTCGACGGCTGGGGCCGCCGGCGGCTCGAGCTCACCCCCGGCATCACGGGGCTGTGGCAGGTGCTCGGCCGCACGAACATCCCGTTCGAGGAGATGGTGAAGCTCGACTACCTCTACGTGACGAGCTGGTCGGCGTGGGGCGACATTCGCCTGATCCTGCGGACGCTGCCGGCGATCCTGTCCCGGCGCGGGGCGAACTAGGGGAATGGCGTGCGCGTCTGGATCGACCTCGCAAACTCGCCGCATTCGCTCCTGTTCGCCCCGGTAGCGCGGGAGCTGGAGCGGGCGGGGCACGAGCTGGCCATCACCGCTCGTGACAACGCGCAGACCGTCGAGCTCGCGCGCGGCTGGGCCGAGCCGGTGGTGATCGGCGGGGCCAGTCCGATGGGACGCGCCCGAAAGGCGGCGGCGCTCGGGCGCCGGATCGAGGGGCTGCGGAGGTGGGCCCGGGGCGCCCGCCCGGACGTCGCGCTGTCGCACAACTCCTACGCGCAGATCGTCGCCGCCCGGAGCCGCGGGATCCGGGTGGTCACGGCCATGGACTTCGAGCACCAGCCGGCGAACCACCTGGCGTTCCGGCTGGCCGGCGAGATCCTGCTGCCCGCCGCGCTGCGGGGCACGCGCGTCGCGCGCCAGGGCGCCGCTCAGCGCAAGAGCCGCTTCTACCCGGGCCTGAAGGAGGAGGTGTACCTCGGGGACTTCAGCCCGGATCCGGCGGCGCTCGAGCGGCTCGGCATCACGCGCGGCTCGGACACGATCGTGGTGGTGGCTCGCACGCCGCCGAGCGGGGCGCTCTACCACTCGTTCGACAACCCGCTGTTCGTCCCGGCGCTCGAGCTCGTGGCCGCCGACGAGCGCGTTCGTCTCGTTGTGCTCGCCCGGCATCCCGGGCAACGGGAGGCGATCGAGGGGCTCGGGCTGCCGCGCTGCGTGGTACCGGCCGCGGCGGTGGACTCGCGCTCGCTGATGTACGCCGCCGACCTCGTGCTGGGCGCCGGGGGCACGATGACGCGCGAGGCCGCGTTGCTCGGCGTGCCCACGTTCAGCCTGTTCGCCGGACCGGACGCCGCGGTGGACACCTGGCTCGAGCGGCATGGCCGCCTGCGCCGGCTGCGCTCGCCGGCGGAGCTCCTGCCGCTGCGCCAGGCCGCGGGGGAGCCGGTCCCCGTCGCCGAGCTGGCTCGCCGGGGCGCGGAGCTCACGGCGCTGTTCGCGGCCGCCGCCGTCGGCGGTCCCGTGGCGGCGCGGCCGCGCGAGGAGGTCGCCGCCGTATGAGGACACCCGGCGACACGCGGGTCTCGTTCGCGCGGGCGCTGCTCGCCTTCCTGGAGCGCCACGCGGCCGAGCACGAGTGGAAGGGCAGCGACCAGTACGAGGGGCTCAACGCCACGCGGCTGGTGGGTCCGCTCACGCGCAGCTCGGCCGGCCGCCGCGTGGTGATCCAGGCCGTGAAGCGCTCGCCGCTCGACCTTCGTCCCCTGCTCGGGATCGAGCCGCGCCACAACGCCGCCTCGCTGGCCTGGTTCGCCTCCGCCTACGCCCGCAACCAGGCGCTGCCGGA
>DATNBJ010000272.1:0-5311 GCA_035572055.1 Thermoleophilaceae bacterium
GCGACCTCCTCCTCGCGTCCCATCTGCCAGCCGCGCACCGGGGCGATGATCTTCAGCTCGGGCGCCAGCGCCACCACCGTGCCCTCGATCCGCACCTGGTCGTTGCCCTTGCCGGTGCAGCCGTGGGCGACCGTGTCGCAGCCGGCCTCACGCGCCTTCTCCACCGCGATCTTCGCGATCAGCGGACGGCCGAGCGCGGTGAACAGCGGATAGCCGCCGCCGTACAGGGCGTTCGCCTTGATCGCCGGCAGCACGTAGTCGTGCGCGAACTCCTCCCGCGCGTCCACCACGTAGCACTCGATCGCCCCGAGCTGGAGCGCCTTGCCGCGCACCACCTCGAAGTCCTCGCCCGGCTGGCCCAGGTTCACGGTGAGCGCCACCACCTCGGCCTCGTACTCGTCCTGGATCCACTTGAGCATCACGCTCGTGTCGAGACCGCCGGAGTAGAGCAGCAGCACGCGGCCCACCTCGCCGGGGAGGGCCTCGTAGGACGCGGTCTTGGTCAGCGCGCGGCGCTCGACGTCGGCCATGGGCGCTGGAAGCTACCTGAGCCCGGCGGCTTTCTCCGCCCGCTGGCACACGTCGACCATCCGCTCGGGGTCGCGCGTCTCGAGCGCAGCTTGGACGCGCCTCCAGCCTTCGGCTATTTGACCACCTTGATCGCGTAGTCGATGTTCTTCGTCCCGAAGCGGGTCTTCACGATGAAGCGCAGCGTGAGCGGGTAGCCGATCGACTTCATCGGGAAGTGCAGCACGTCCCTGTACGTGCCCCTGAACTTGCACGGCGTGTTCCCGTGGTCGAGGCAGCTGCGCACCTGCACGACCTGCCCGCCGAAGAGGAAGTTGTATTGGACGGTGCCGCTGATCGGCTTGCCTCCGGCGGTCTTCACCACGATCTTCACCGGCCAGCGCTTGCGCGCCTTCGGGCTGTGGCCGGGTGCCGTGAGCTTGGCGCTCCACCGCACCGACTGACTGGCGGTGGGCGAGGCGAAGCTGGGGACAGCGAGGGCCCCGAACAGGGTGAGGATGAGTAGCCAACGGATCATGCCCCGGATCCTAAAGACCGGCCCAGCCGCTCGACCGCCTCGCCGATCTCCTCGTCCGTGACGGTGAGCGGCGGCTCGAGCCGGACCGTGCTGGCCCCGGTGGCGTTCAGCACCAGCCGCTCCTCGAGCAGGGCGCGCTTCACGAGGCCGGGCGCGCCGTCGACATCGAACGCGGCCATGAGACCGCGCGAGCGCACGTTGGCAACCGGCAGCTTCTCGAGGCCCACGTGCAGCGCCTGGCCCTTCGAGCGCACGCCGGCCAGGAAGTCGTCGTCGTCCACCACGTCGAGCACCGCCAGCGCGGCGGAGCACTGCACCGGGCCGCCGGCGAACGTCGAGCCGTGGTCGCCCGGGCGCAGCACGTCGGCGTAGTCGGGCGAGGTGACGCAGGCGCCGATCGGCAGGCCGCCGCCAAGCCCCTTCGCCAGGGTCATCACGTCGGGCGTCACGCCGAGCTGCTCGTACGCCCACAGCGAGCCGGTGCGTCCCATCCCGCACTGGACCTCGTCGAAGATCAGCAGCGCGCCGTGGCGGTCGCACGCCTCGCGCGCGGCCCGGAGCACCTCGACCGGCACCGGGTGGATGCCGGACTCGCCCTGCACCGGCTCGATCAGGATCGCGGCGGTCCGGTCGTCCACCGCGGCGTCGACGCCGGCGGCGTCCTCGCGGCGCACCACCTTGAATCCCGGCACGAGCGGCGCGAAGGGCTCCTGCTTGGTCTCCTGCGGCGTGGCCGACAGCGACCCGTAGGTGCGGCCGTGGAAGCCGTCGGTGAGCGACACGATGTCGCCGCCGCGGCGGTGCCGGCGGGCCAGCTTGATGGCGCACTCGTTGGCCTCGGCGCCCGAGTTGCAGAAGAACACCTTGCCGCCCAGCGAGCTCTCCGCCAGGTGCTTGGCCAGGCGCATGGCGGGCTCCGTGTAGAAGAGGTTCGACACGTGCATGAGCCGCCCGGCCTGCTCCCGGATCGCCTCGACCAGCGCGGGGTGGCAGTGCCCGATCTGCGCCACCGAGATCCCGGCCAGGAAGTCGAGGTACTCGTTGCCCTCGGCGTCCCACAGCCGGCAGCCCTCGCCGCGCACGAATTCCACCGGCTGGCGGGCGTAGGTGCCCATCAGCCAGTCCCGCTCCAGTGCCTGAAGGTCCGCTAGGGCCAAATCTTCGTTCCAATCCCCTCGTCGGTGAACAGCTCGAGCAGCAGCGAGTGGGGCAGCCGCCCGTCGATGATGTGCGCCGCCCCCACCCCGCCCGACACCGCGTTCACGCACGCCTCGAGCTTCGGCCGCATGCCGCCGCCGATCGCGCCGAGCCGCGCGCGCACCTCGTCCGCGGTGGCCTGTGAGATGCGGCTCGACGGGTCGCCCGGGTCCGCCAGCCAGCCCTCCACGTCGGTGAGGAACACGACCTTGAACGCCCCGAGAGCTGCCGCCACCGCGCCGGCCGCGGCGTCGGCGTTCACGTTGTAGGAGTTGCCGTCCACGTCGGCGCCCACCGACGCCACCACGGGGATGTAGTCCTCGGCGATGTGGTTCAGCACGTCCACGTCCACGCGCTCGATCTCGCCGACGAAGCCGATGTCCACGTCGCCGGCCGCGAGCTGCTTGCGCACGCGGAAGAGCAGCCCGTCGTCGCCGCAGAGGCCCACGGCCGGCTGCCCGTGGCGGTTGATCAGCAGCACGATGTCCTTGTTCTGCTTACCGACCAGCACCATCTTCGCCACCTCCACCGTGGCCTTGTCGGACACCCGCAGCCCCTCGACGAACTCCACCTTCATCCCGAGCCGCTCCATGTAGCGCGTGATCTCGGGGCCGCCGCCGTGCACCACGATCGGGTTGAGGCCGACGTACTTCAAGAGCACCACGTCGCGCGCGAACTCCTCCTGCAGCGCGGGCTCGATCATCGCCGCGCCGCCGTACTTGATCACGATGGTCCTGCCGTGGAACTCCCTGATGTAGGGAAGCGCCTCGAGGATCGTCGCGATGTCGCCGGGCTGCTCGCTCACGACGTGTACTCCGAGTTGAAGGTCACGTACTCCTCGCTCAGGTCGCTGAAGAAGACCTCGGTCTCGCCGCCCTCGCCGGGCAGCGTCAGCGCGTACTCGACCTCGCCCGCCTGAACGAGCGGCTCGAGCTCGCGCAGGTCGTCGACGACGGCCTCGCCGCCAGAGACCACCATGCGCCCCTCGATCTCGAGATCCGCGTAGAAGCCGTTCCCCGAGGGCAGGGCCTGACCGGCAGCCTGGAGGATCCGCCCGAAGTTCGGGTCCGCGCCGTGGAGCGCGGTCTTGACGAGCGGCGAGTTGGCCACCGCGCGCGCCACGGGCTCGACCACCGCCCGCTCGCCGCGCACCACGATCCTCGCGATGCGCCCGGTGCCCTCGCCGTCGGCCACGATCTCGATCGCGAGCTGCCTCAGCAGCGCGTCCATCGCCTCGCCGAGGAGCAGCTCGTCCCGGCTCTCCGGCTTCACGCGCACGCCGGAGGCGCCGCTCGCCAGCGCGAACACCGTGTCGCTCGTGGAGAGCTGTCCGTCCACGCTGATGCGGTCGAACGAGCGCTTCACGGTCACCCCCGTGAGCAGATCGAGCGTCTCCGCCGACAGCTCCGCGTCGGTCTGCACGAAGCAGAACATCGTCGCGAAGCGCGGCGAGATCATCCCGGCGCCCTTGGCCTGCGCCGCCAGCCGCACTCTGCCGCCGCCGAGCTTCACCTCGAGGCACGCGCGCTTCGGCGAGCGGTCGCTCGTGAGGATCGCCATCGAGAAGCTTTCGGCGTCCGGCCCGAGCACGCCGCACGCGGCGCGCACGCCCGCCAGCAGCGGCTCGCGTGGAAGCTGCATGCCGATCACGCCCGTGGACGCCACGCCCACCTGCGCCGGCTCGATCCCGAGCAGCTCGGCGGCCAGCCGCTGCGTGGCGTAGGCGGTCTCGAGTCCGCGCCGGCCGTCGCCCGTGTTCGAGTTGGCGGCGTTGGCCACGATCGCCCGCAGCCGCTGGGTGTCGGCCTCGCGCGAGGCGATCACCGGCGCTCCCACGCGCGCGTTGGTCGTGAAGCGCGCGGCGGACACCGTGTGCTCCGCGTCGGAGAGCAGCACGCCCACGTCGAGCCCCTCGGGCTTCAGCCCCGCCGGCACCCCCGCCGCGCGGAAGCCGGCGGGCAGCGCCGACTGGTCGAGCTCGCGCACGTGCTCCGGACGGTCCACCCAGCGCGAGCGGAAGAAGCTCACACGAGCCCCGCCGTCTCGTCGAGCCCGAGCATCAGGTTCAGGTCCTGAAGCGCCTGGCCCGAGGCGCCCTTCCAAAGGTTGTCGATCGCGGCGAACACCAGCGTGCGACCAGTGGCCGGCTCGACCGTGGCGTGGATGCGGCAGATGTTGGTGTCGCGGACGTCGCGCACTCCGGGCGGCGACTCGGCCAGCTCGATGAACGGCTCGCCCGCGTAGGCCAGCTCGAACAGGCCGCGCAGGTCCTCGGCGCTCATCGGCTGGTCGGTGGTCACGTAGCAGGACGCGAGCAGCCCCTGGTCGAGCGGCACCAGATGGGGAATGAACGTGATCGGCGCGCCGTCGCCGAGCTCCTGCTCGAGCTCCGCGCGGTGGCGGTGTCCCTCGACCTTGTAGGCGCTCACGTTCTCGTCGGCGGACACGAAGTGGGTTGTGTTCGTGGCCTCGCGGCCCGCGCCGGAGACGCCCGACTTGGCGTCCACCACCGCGTCGCGGATGCGGCCGCGCAGCGGCGCAAGAGCCAGCACGGCGGCGGTCGGGTAACAGCCGGGCGCGGCCACCAGGTCCGCGTCGCGGATCGCGTCGCGATGCAGCTCGGTGAGCCCGTAGACCGCCTCGCCGAGCAGCTCGGGCGCCTCGTGCGGCTGGTAGTAGCTCTCGTAGCGGCCCTGGTCGAGGCGGAAGTCCGCCGACAGGTCCACCACCTTCAGCCCGCGCTCGCGCAGCGCCTTCACGGCGGGCGCCGCTGCGCCGTGCGGGTAGGCGACCAGGGCGGCGTCGGCCTGCTCGGCCACGCGGTCTGGGTCGAACTCCTCGAGCACGAGCGGCACCCGGTGGCGCGGGTACAGCCGGTCGAGCCGCTTGCCCGCGTCGCTGCGCGCGGTGACGAGCGCCAGCTCGAGCCCCGGGTGGCGATCGACGAGGGCGGCGCAGAGCGCGCCGGCGAATCCCGACGCTCCACAGACCGCGACCCTAGGCACGCAACCGACCTCCGATCTCACCCAGCTCGCGCTCCACCGCGGCGCGGCGCTCCGCCACCTCCTC
>DATNBJ010000273.1:0-6194 GCA_035572055.1 Thermoleophilaceae bacterium
TCGAGAACCTCGTCCACGGTCATGACCGGGTGGAAGCTCATCTGCTCGCGGACCTCGGCGGGGATGTCGTCGAGGTCGCCGCGGTTGCGCTCGGGCAGCACCACGTCGGTGAGCCCCGCCGCGTGGGCGGCCAGCACCTTCTGCTTCAGGCCGCCGATCGGCAGCACGCGCCCCTGAAGCGTCACCTCGCCGGTCATGCCGACGGTGTGCTTCACCGGACGGCCGCTGAGCAGCGACGCCAGCGCCGTGACCATCGTGACGCCGGCACTCGGGCCGTCCTTGGGGATCGCGCCTGCGGGCACGTGTACGTGGAACTCGCCGTTGTCGAAGGCGTGCTCGTCGATGCCGAGCGTGTCGGCATGGCCGCGCACGTAGGAGAGGGCGATTCGCGCCGACTCCTTCATCACGTCGCCGAGCTGCCCGGTGAGGACCAGGCCGCCGTCGCCGTTCATGTTCGTGGCCTCCACGAAGAGCACCTCGCCTCCGGCCCCGGTCACCGACAGGCCGGTGGCCACGCCGGGCACCGCAGTGCGGGCCGCGGACTCGTGGAACACCTTCTGCCGGCCCAGCGCCTCACGCACCGTGTCGATGTCCACCGACACGGGCGCCTGCGCGGTGCCCGACGCGATCTGCGTCGCCACCTTGCGCAGCAGCGTGCCGAGCTCGCGCTCGAGGTTTCTGACACCCGCCTCACGCGTGTACTCGCTGACGACCATCCCCAGAACGTCGTCGGAGATCGTCACCTCGTCCTCGCGCAGGCCGTTGCGGTCGCGCTGGCGCGGCCACAGGTAGCCCTTGGCGATCGCCAGCTTCTCGGCACTCGTGTAGCCGTCGAAGTTGATGACCTCCATGCGGTCCAGCAGCGGGCCGGGGATCGTGTCGTACTGGTTGGCCGTCGCGATGAACAGGACCTGGCTCAGGTCCAGCTCCACGTCCAGGTAGTGGTCGCGGAAGCTGTGGTTCTGGGCCGGGTCGAGCACCTCGAGCAGCGCGGCCGACGGGTCGCCGCGCCAGTCGGCGCCGACCTTGTCGACCTCGTCCAGCAGGATCACCGGGTTCATCGTGCCCGCGTCACGCAGGGCGCGGACGAGCCGGCCCGGCAGCGCGCCGATGTAGGTCCTGCGGTGGCCGCGGATCTCGGCCTCGTCGCGCACGCCGCCCAGCGACATGCGGACGAACTCGCGACCCGTCGCCCGTGCGATCGACTCGCCGATCGAGGTCTTGCCCGTGCCGGGCGGCCCGATCAGCGTGAGGATCGCGCCCGAGCGCGGATCAACCTCGATCCCGCGGTCCTGGCGCAGCTTGCGCACGGCCAGGTACTCGGTGATGCGGTCCTTGACGTCCTCCAGCCCGGCGTGGTCGGCATCCAGCACCTCACGCGCCCCGACCGGGTCGAGCCGCTCGTCGGAGCGCTTGCTCCACGGCAGCGAGACCATCCAGTCGAGGTAGGTGCGGATCATGCTGGCCTCGCCCGACTGCTCGCCCATCCGCTCGAGACGGCCGAGCTCGCGGGTCGCCTGCTCATAGGCGTCCTCGGGCATGCCGGCTGACTCGATCTTCTCGCGGTACTCCTCGACGACGGAGCCGTCGTCCTCGCCCAGCTCCTTGCGGATGGAATCCATCTGCTTGCGCAGGAAGTACTCGCGCTGCTGCTTCTCGGCGCCCTCCTGCACGTCGTCGCGGATGCGCTTGCGCACCTGCATCTCGGCGAGGCGCTCGCGCTGCAGCTTCACAGCCAGTGCGAGCCGCTCGCTCACGTCGGTCGTGCGCAGCAGCTCGATCTTCTGCTCGTACGTGAGGTCGGGCGAGTAGCCGGCGGAGTCCGCCAGCGGGCCCGGCTCCACGATCGCGCGCAGGAACGCGGCGATGCGGCCGTCGTCGCCGCGCAGCTCGAGGATCTCCTCGACCACCGCGCGGTACTCGCGCTCGAGCTGACGGGTCTTGCCGTCAACCGGAACGTCGTCGGGCCGCTCCTCCACCTCCACGCGAAGGGCGCCGTCGGGTCCGGTGCTCGCCGCGCCGATCAGGGCGCGGTGCTCACCGTTGAGAGCCACGGCACGGCCGCCACCGGGCAGCCGCATGCGCTCGGACACCTCGGCAACGACGCCAACCTCGAGGTATTCGCTCTCGTGATGCGGAACGAGGACGACGCGTTCGTCGTCGCCCACGTCGACGGTCATCGTGATCCCCATCCCGGGGAACACGACGGTGTCTTCCATTGGTATCAGTCTCAAAGAGGTCACGGTAAAGACTCCATATCTACTTACGAAGCATAAGTAAGAATAGCTTCGTGCCCGGAGAAGTTCGCACCGTGCGGCAGGTTGGGCGCGTTGGCGATTGCGCCGTAACGAATCAGGGTAGGCCCGGGACGGCCCCCACCGATGCGCGTTCTCTTCCTACAGCAACAGCCATGCGCCCGCGTGCGCAAATACGCCGCCGCGCTGCGCGCCGTCCGGCCTGACATCGAGCTCGCGATCGCCTACCGCGGACAGACGCTGACCGAGACCTACGGAACCGGCGACGAGCTCTTCTCGAACTGGTACCGGCTGGGCGAGCGGCCGGCACGCGATCTTCGTCAGGCGATCGGCGACTTCGGCCCCGACATCTTCCACAGTCACAACCTGCCCGATTCCCTCACGGTGCTGGCGATCGAGCTCTGCGGCGGGCGCGTGCCCGTGATCCACGACGTTCACGACCTCCAGAGCCTGCGCAAGACGCCGTTCGAGGACGGCTTCCCGGCTCCCGAAGACCCCCTCGATCTGGAGCGCCGCGCGGTCGAGGAGAGCACCGCGCTGGTCACCGTCTCACCCGAGCTGCTCGAGGAGATCGGAAGCCGCTACACGCTCCCGCCGCTCACCGGGGTGTTCCCGAACTACGCCCTCGAGCGCGACCTGCCGCCGGGCCTGCCGGCGCCCGACGACCACCTCGACGGCCCGGTGCGGATGGTCTACCAGGGCTCCCTGTCCACGAACGGCGGCCACTACGACCTGCGCGAGATCTTCCAGTCGATCGTCGGGCAGGGGATCACCCTGGACATCTACCCGGTGCGCGAGTCGCCCGCGTACGAGGCGCTGGCGGAGGAGACGCCCGGCCTCCGCTACCACGACCCGATCAGCCCGGACCGCCTGCTGCACGTGCTGCCCACGTTCGACTGCGGCTGGGTCGGCTTCAACGACGGTCTCGATGCCGCTCACCTCGCCTCGGCGCTGCCCAACAAGGTCTACGAGTACGCGGGCAGCGGCCTGCCCTCGGTCACGCTGCCGCACCGCGCGCTGAGCCGTCTGGTGGTGGACGAGGGCCTGGGCATCGTGGTGGACGACGTGTCCTCGGTGGGCTCCGCGCTGGCCGCGACGGATTTGCCCGCCCTGCGCGGCGGCCTGGCCGAGCGCCGCTGGCAGCTGACCTTCGAGGGCAACATCGGCCGCATCACCACGCTCTACGAAACGCTGGTGCGCGAGCCGATCGCGGGCATCTCCCGGGTCTAGCTGGATTCGAGCCGCTTTGTTGATCTGACCGCGCATCGACGGTCGAGTCAACAAAGCGGAGCCAACTACGCCTCGACCCCCCTTCATTGCTGCCGTTCATCGGCCGCCTAGGCCCGCGCCGCCGCCTCCTCGGCCTCGTGCCGGTCGCGCTCCACGACGTCGATCGCCTGCAGCTCCCGGCACACCCGGCGCGTGACGAAGAAGATCACGATCGGCGCCACGATCACCAGCACGCGGTAGATCCAGATCTGCGTCACGTAGCTCCAGCCGAGCGAGACGTACGCGCGGTCGGCCGAGCCGGCCAGGAAGATCAGCGCGACCCAGGTGAAGAAGCCCGCGCCGAAGGCGGTCCGGCCCGGCGCGTCGCGCGGGCGGTCGAGCACGTTGTGGTAACCGTGGTCGCCGGTAACCCGCTTCTCGATCCAGGGCCAGGCGGCGAGCACGACCAGCACCACCAGCGGGAACAGCGCGCCGCCCCAGAACGGATTGGGCACCAGCGTGTAGTTGCCGATCACCACGTCGAAGCTCGGCACGAGCCGCAGCGCCCCGATCAGCCAGCCGAGGTACCAGTCGGGCTGCGCGCCGTTCGTCCCGTCCGCCAGGTGGTAGGGCCCCCACAGCCAGATCGGGTTGATCTGCACGAGCCCGCCGAGCAGGAACAGCACGGCGGCGGTGCCGAACATCAGCCCGAGCGACCGCGGCGCCTGTCCCGGGAACGATGCGATCCCGAGCACCTTGCGCTCCGGGTTCACCCGTTTGCGCTTGAACTGTGTGTGGTGGCGCGATGCCACGAGCACGAGGTGGACCACCAGCAGCGTGGCGATCAGGATCGGCAGGATGAACACGTGGGTGATGTACATCCGCGACTCGAACGCGTCGGTGCCCGGATAGGGCGCCCCCCACAGGAGCATCGCCAGGTTGCCGCCCACGAAGGGGATCGAGAGCGCGACGGAGTAGCCGATCGCAAGGCCCATCCCGGAGAGCAGGTCGTCGACCATCGAGTAGCCGAGGTAGCCCTCGAGCAGGACGGTGAAGAGCATCAGCAGCCCGATCAGGTAGGTGAGCTCGCGCGGCTTGCGGAACGCGCCGGTGAAGAAGATCCGCAGCATGTGGATCACGATCGCGGCCACGAACACGTTGGCGGCCCAGTGGTGCGTCTGGCGCATCAACAGGCCGGCCTTCACGCTGAACGACAGGTCCACCGCGGACTTGTAGGCGTGGCTCATCTCGCGCCCCTGAAGCGGGGCGTACTGGCCGTGGTACACGGTCTTCGCCAGGCTCGGCTCGAAGAACAGCGTGAGGTAGATCCCGGTGGCCACGAGCACGATGAACGCGTAGAGCGCCACCTCGCCCAGCAGGAACGACCAGTGGTCGGGGAAGACGTAGCGCAGCGTCTTGCGCAGGAACGGCGCGGCGCCGCTGCGGCGATCGAGGAACTGGACGCCGCGGCGGATCACGACGGGTTGCCGGGCCCTCGCAGGTGGGTGCCCCACCACGCGGGGCCGACTGGACCGGAGAAGTTCCCGGCCGCGCGGAGGTTGCCCTGGGGGTCGATCTCCAGCGGGAGCTGCGGCAGCGGGCGGCCCGCCGGGCCGAACAGCACCTTGGCACCCTGCGCGGGGTCGAACGTGGAGTAGTGGCAGGGGCAGACGAGCGCCGGGCGCGGGTCGATCGCTGGGAACGTGGGCTTGCGGTACAGCGCGACGGCGCAGGCGGCGTGGGTGCAGATCTTCGAGTAGGCGAGGATCCCGCCGGGCGCCCAGCTGCCGCGCCCCGCCGGGAGCCGCAGCGCCTTCGGGTCGAGCCGCACGAGCACCAGGGGTGCGCCGAGCTCGTCGCGCGACGCTCCCTCCGGGAACGCGGTGTAGAAGGTGCCCTCCTCGATGTCGTCGGCCAGGAATGGCCGGCCGCGCACGTCCACGAGCCGCAGCCCGCGCCTCCAGGGCGTGTCGTAGAGCGAGTTCGTGCCGGTCACCGGGCCGAGCGAGGCCGCCGGCGCCACCAGCGCCGCGCCCACGCCCAACGCGGCCGCGCCGCCCGCCGCCTTCAGCAGCCCCTTGCGTGTGAAGCGCGAGCCGGTGCGCTCCACCAGCTCCTCGATCTGCTCCTGCTCCTCGGGGTGCTCGTGCGGCGGGTAGTCCTCCTCGCTCTCCTCCTCGTTCAGGAGCGTCCGGCCGAGCACGATCAGCGCGGCGGCCACCAGCCCGAGAGCAATGCCGATAGTCAGTCCGAGCCACTGCGTCTGGTGCGGGATGCTGCTCGTGGCGTAGAAGAAGACGAAGGCGGCGCCCGCCAGGCCGGCGAGCAGCAGGAGCACGATCACCGCGTTCTCGGCGCCGCGGTCCGGCGGCGGCAGCACGGGCTGCTCGGGCGGCGGCTGCTCGCGGCGGCGCTCCCGCCGCTTGCGCAGCGTCAGGAACCCGAAGAGCGCGACCAGCAGCTTCCTCACGTCCGCACCCGCTCTCCGATCAGCACGCAGAGGCCCACCAGCGCGAGGCCCGCCACCGCCCAGGCCACCATGCCCTCCGGCACCGGCCCGATGTGGCCGATGCCCCAGCCGCCGCGGTCCTTCGGGTGCTTCGACGCCTCCACGTAGGCCACCAGCGAGTTCAGCTCGGAGTCGCTGATCTGCCGCTTCGAGAAGCTCGGCATGAGGTACGGGCCGGTGCGGACCGCCGCCGCGATCTGGGTCGGCGTGGATTGCTTGAG
>DATNBJ010000274.1:0-7606 GCA_035572055.1 Thermoleophilaceae bacterium
CCCCCACGGGCGCCCCTCGCGGGGCGGAAGGAGAACTCGAATCAGTTAGGAGAGGTCATGCCGGACACCCGTAGCGCTGCCGACGCCCCCACCACGCTTGCGGTCAAGGGAGTCAGAGTTGAACGGCGCTACACGGAGGCCGGCGTGCACCCGTTCGAGGCGATCGACTGGGAGCTCCGCGATGCCATGATCGGCGATCCGGAGAAGCCGGCGTTCGAGCAGAGGGGCGTCGAGTTCCCGAAGAGCTGGTCCCAGAACGCGACGAACATCGTCGCCCAGAAGTACTTCCGCGGGCAGCTCGGCTCGCCGGAGCGCGAGTCGTCGGTCAAGCAGATGGTCGGCCGCGTGGCGGGCACGATCGCCGGCTGGGGCCGCGAGCTCGGCTACTTCTCCACGGACGAGGACGCCGACGCGTTCGAGATGGAGCTCACGCACATCCTGGTCAACCAGATCGCGGCGTTCAACTCGCCCGTCTGGTTCAACGTGGGCTTCGAGGAGCAGCCGCAGTGCTCCGCCTGCTTCATCCTCTCCGTCCAGGACGAGCTCGAGTCGATCCTCGACTGGAACACCAAGGAGGGCAAGATCTTCCGCGGCGGGTCCGGCTCGGGCATCAACCTTTCGAACATCCGCGGCTCCAAGGAGCCGCTTTCGAAGGGCGGCCTCGCCAGCGGGCCCGTGTCGTTCATGCGCGGCGCCGACGCCTGGGCGGGCACGATCAAGTCGGGTGGCAAGACGCGGCGTGCGGCCAAGATGGTCGTGCTCGACATCGACCACCCCGACATCGTCGACTTCATCTGGTGCAAGGCGCACGAGGAGGAGAAGGCCGCCGCTCTGCGCGACGCCGGCTTCGACATGCGCCTCGACAGCGAGTCGTTCGCGTCGATCCAGTACCAGAACGCGAACAACTCGGTGCGCGTCACCGACGAGTTCATGGAGCGCGCCGAGCACGGCCAGGAGTGGCAGACGATCGCGCGTGTGACCGGCAAGCCCGTCGAGAGCTTCGACGCGCGCGACCTGCTCGGCCAGATCGCCGACGCCGCCTGGCGCTGCGCCGATCCGGGCGTTCAGTACGACACGACCATCAACGAGTGGCACACCTGCCCGAACTCGGGCCGCATCAACGCTTCCAACCCGTGCTCCGAGTACATGCACGTGGACGACTCTGCGTGCAACCTCGCGTCGATCAACCTCATGAAGTTCCGCCGCCCGGATGGCACCTTCGACGTCGAGTCGTTCCAGCACGTGGTCGACGTGATGATCCTCGCGCAGGAGATCGTCGTCAGCCCGTCGAGCTACCCGACCGAGGAGATCGGCCGCAACGCGCGCGCGTTCCGCCAGCTCGGTCTGGGCTACGCGAACCTGGGCGCGCTCCTTATGTCGAACGGTTATGCGTACGACTCAGAGGGCGGCCGCGTCACCGCTGCTGCGATCACCGCGCTGATGACGGGTCGCGCGTATAGGAAGTCGGCCGAGGTCGCCTCGGCGATGGGTCCGTACGTGCGCTACGAGGAGAACCGCGATCCGCACAACCACGTGATGCGCAAGCACCGCGACGCGTCGTACGAGATCGACGACTCGCTGGCCGAGGAGGACCTGGTCCTGGCAGCGCGGCGCGCGTGGGACGAGGCGGTCACGCTCGGCGAGGTCCACGGCTACCGCAACGCGCAGGCCACCGTGCTGGCGCCCACCGGAACGATCTCGTTCCTGATGGACTGCGACACCACCGGCATCGAGCCCGACTTCTCGCTGGTCAAGTTCAAGGAGCTCGTCGGCGGCGGTCAGATGACGATCGTCAACCGCACGGTGCCGCTGGCGCTCGACACGCTCGGCTACAGCCAGTCGCAGGTCCAGCAGATCGAGGCTTACATCGACGAGCACGCGACGATCATCGGCGCACCCGAGCTCCGCGACGAGCACCTCGAGGTGTTCGACGTGGCGGTCGGCGAGCGGGCGATCTCGCACATGGGCCACATCAAGATGATGGGCGCGGTCCAGCCGTTCATCTCGGGCGCGATCTCGAAGACGGTGAACATGCCCGAGTCGACCACGGTCGGCGACATCGCCGACGCCTACCTGCAGGCGTGGAAGCTCGGCGTCAAGGCGCTGGCGATCTACCGCGACGGCTCGAAGACCGCCCAGGCGCTGCGCACCGACAAGAAGGACGCGAAGAAGGAGCCGGAGGCCGCTCCGGAGCCGCTCGCCGCGGAGCCGCGCCGCAACCGCATGCCGCGTGAGCGCGAGTCGATCACTCACAAGTTCTCGATCGGCCAGGGCCACGAGGGCTACATCACCGCCGGCAAGTACGAGGACGGCTCGCTGGGCGAGATCTTCCTCACCGACATCGGCAAGGAAGGGTCGACGCTGCGCGGCATGATGAACTCGTTCGCGACGGCGATCTCGATCGGTCTCCAGTACGGCGTGCCGCTCGAGACCTACGTGCGCAAGTTCTCCTACATGCGCTTCGACCCCGAGGGCATGACCACGAACCCCGAGATCCCGTTCGCGAAGTCGATGCCCGACTACATCATGCGCTGGCTGGCCTCCCGCTTCCTCGACGCGGACGTCCAGGAGGAGCTGGGCATCCTCACGCCCGAGGTGCGCGCCCGCAAGGCGGCCCAGGAGGCGCTGATGCGCGGGGATGCGCCGGAGTCGAACGGCGGTGGCAACGGCCACGCGGGCAACGGCCACGGCAATGGCGGCAGCACGGTCGAGACGAAGCCGGCGGCGGAGTCCGCGAAGCCGGCAGCCGAGGCGCTGACGGACGAGCCACCGGTGAGGCCGGCGAAGCTCGTTGGGCTGGATCTCGGCCCGGCATGCGAGCAGTGCGGCGGCATGATGCAGCGGACCGGGTCTTGCTACACGTGCACGTCCTGCGGCAACAACACCGGCTGCGGTTAGCCGTCCCGCGCCAGTCGACGGTCTTCAGAGCCCCGCCAAGTGCGGGGCTCTTTGTTTGTCAGCGCCGAAGTGTGTGGATTTGACTTGGTATGCCAGGCCAAATCCACACACTTTGCTCAGTCGTCGCCGCCGTGACCGCCGCCGTCATTCCCACCGCCGCCACCGTGGCTGCCCGAGCCACCGCCGTCGTCACCGCCACCGCCGGGGCTCCGGCCGCCGTGGTCGTCCGTTGTGCGCTGGGTCGTCACGGAGCGGGTGATCGCCGGTGCTGTTGGCGTCGCCGGGCGCGTGCTCCGCGTGGTGGTGCTTCGGGTGGTGGTGGTGCTTCGGGCCGTGGTCGTCGTGCTCGTCGTCACCGGGCTCAGGTTCTGGTCGGCCGACAGCGGCTCGGAGGACAGGCCGATGTGCTGGCTCGACAGGCTGCTCGCCGCCAGCGATACGCCGGCCGCGATCACGAGCCCGAGCACTGCAAGTGCGAACCAGCCGAGGCCGGCGCGGAAGCGGCTCTTAGGTGACGGGCTCGGCGGCATGCCGGTTGCCTCCTTCGGTGGGGGTGTCGAGGACGGGGTAGGTGAGGGTCGCGCGCGTGCCGCCCCCGGGGCGCTGGGCGAGGGCGACGTCGCCGCCCCAGCGGCGCGCCAGCTCGCGAGCGATCGCGAGGCCGAGGCCCGTGCCGGCGGCGCCGGTGCGTCCCGCGCGGCCGCGGTGGAAGCGCTCGAACACCGCGTCCTCCTCGCCGGGCTCGAGGCCCCGGCCGCGGTCGAGCACCTCGATGGTGTCGCCGCTCACGGCAAGCTGCACTTCGCCGCCAGGGTCCGAGTAGTTGATGGCGTTCTCGACGAGCGAGTCGAGCGCGCGGTCGAGGTCGGCGGGGTAGACGTGAACGCTGGCGGGCGCGCGATCGGGGGCGCGCGTGAGCTCGATGCCGTGCTCCTCGGCGGCGGCGCGCCAGCGCTCCAGCGCGCGGTCGCTGGCGGCGCCCAGCGGGATGACCTCGGCGGCGGCCGAGCCGCGCTCGCCGGCTCGGCTGAGCACCAGGAGCTCGTCCACCATCTGGGACAGGCGGTCGACCTCGCGCAGGCCGGCGTCGAGCTCCGCGTCAGCGGCGGGGCTCACGCCCACCGCCTGCGCCTCCTCGATGCGGAGGCGCAGCCCGGTGAGCGGCGTGCGGAGCTGATGCGACGCGTCGGCCACGAAGCGGCGCTGTGAGCTGAGCGCGTCCGACAGCCGCTCGGCCATCTGGTTGAACGACTCGGCGAGCGAGCGCTGCTCAGAGCTGCCCTCGACGGGCGCGCGGGCATCGAGGTCGCCGGCGGAGATGCGGCGGACCGCGGCGTCGAGGCGGTCGACCGGACGTGCAATCTGGCGCGCGATCAGCGCGCCCACGCCGAGGCCGAGCACGAGCACCACGAGAGCGATCAACGCCAGGCCGGCCGTCGTCTTCCACACGGCGCGGTGCACCGACGCCACGCTCTGCGTGACCCGGAGCGCGCCGGCCACCCCGCCGTTGAGGCGGATCGGTGTGGCGGTGGCGAGGATGTCCTCGCGGAGGGTGTCGCTGTGGCGGGTCTGCTGGTAGTTGCGCCCCGCGAGGGCGGTGGCGATCTCGGGCCGCGCGGCGTAGTTCTGGCCAACCGTGCCCGCGCTGCCGCTGTCGGCGAGCACGCGGCCGGCCCGGTCGACCGCGAGCACGCGGCCGCGCACGTTGGCGGCGCCGTCTCCGACCAGTGTCTGCAGGTTCGACTTGTCGCTGAGCAGGCCGGAAGCCGTGGAGGCGAGGATGTCCGCCTGGCTCGTGGCCTGGCTGCGCACCTCCGCGTCCACGCGGTCGCGCAGGCTCAGGGCGAGAGGCACGCCGAACGCGACGAGCGACAGCAGCAGCACGTACGCGAGCGACAGGAGAACTCGGGCGCGGAGCGTCACGAGTCACCCGGCTTCGCGAAGCGGAAGCCGACCCCACGGACGGTGTGGATGAAGCGCGGATCGGTGGCGTCGTCGCCGAGCTTTTGGCGCAGCCAGCCGATGTGCGTGTCGAGCGTGCGCGTGGAACCGAACCAGTTCTCGTCCCAGACCTCCTCCATGAGCGTCTCACGGCGGACGACGCGGCCGGCACGCTCCATTAGCGCGGCGAGGAGGTCGAACTCCTTGCGGCTCAGCTCGATCTCCGACCCGTCGAGGGTCACACGCCGCGACGAGAGATCGAGCTCCAGTCCCTGCACGCGCGAGACACCCTCACCGGAGGGCGAGCTGCCAGTGCGCCGCAGCACCGCGCGGATGCGCGCGATCACCTCGGGGCCGCTGAATGGCTTGACCACGTAGTCGTCGGCGCCGAGCTCGAGGCCGACGATGCGGTCGGTCTCTGTCCCGCGCGCGGTGAGCATGATGATCGGGGTGGCGGAGTGGCGGCGGATCTCGCGGGCGACGTCGCGGCCGTCGCCGTCGGGAAGCATCAGGTCGAGCAGGACGAGGTCAGGGTCGATCGAGCGGGCGAGCCGCAGCGCCTCAGCGGCGGTCGGCGCCACCACGGCCTCGAAGCCCTCGCGCTCGAGCGCGTGGGAGAACGGCTCGGAGATCGAGCGTTCGTCCTCTACGAAAAGGATGCGTGGCCGCGACTCCACAGCCTGACTGTAGGGGTCCGGAGCGTTCTGCGGCCAAGGCTTGACGTTCTCTTGACGATCGTTTTTCCCCTGCTTTGCCCTGGCTTGCCTGGCCCTTGGAGGGCGGCGGCGACTATCGACTCACGTACCCGACAGGAGGCCAGACAGACATGATTCTCACCGCAACGAAGATCGCAGCCGGCGCCGTCCTTCTAGGTGGAGGGGCTCTCGCAGGAGCCGCCACCATCCCGCAGGGCAGCGACGGCCAGACGAGCCGGCTGGCCACGAGTCCCGCTCCGGTGGTCCGAACCGTGCACGTGAAGCGCGTGCACCGGCGCACGATTCACGAGAAGGTGCACCGCCACCACGGCCGGGAGGCCGAGGCGGAGCGCGGCGGCAACCACGCGGCGGCGGCGATCGCGCCCGCGCCCGCATCCCCGGTGGTCACGCCGACCACCGGCACTCAGCCGCTGAGCACCCGCACGAGCGGGTCGAGTGGCCCGGGTCGCGGCGAATTCGAGGCGGAGAACGAGCACGGCGTGGAGGTCGAGGACCATCACGGCGGCGAGAACGAGAACGAGCCCGGACACGGCGGTCATGGCAGCGACGACTGATCGCACGCCCCGCACGAGCAGCCGCCGCCGGCCAGCCCCGGCGGCGGTGGTTCTCGGCTCGCTGGCCGCGTTTCTCGTGGTGCTGACGCTGCTCGTGTTCCAGGTGCGCGCCGGCCACGACCCGGCGCTGTCGGCGTCGGCGAAGCCGGCCGCCGTCCTCCAGCAGCCGCAGGTGATCGTGCGCAGGGTCGAGGACGACTACGTGATCACGAAGGTGATCCCGGCGCCGGTGCAGAGCGGTTCCGCGCAGAGCGCGGCCCCCGCCCAGGGCCCGGTGACGCGGAGCAGCGGCGGCGGATCCGCTCCCGCGGTTCGGCCGCCCGCGGCGCCCGCGCCCGCGCCCGCGCCCGCTCCGGCTCCGGCTCCGGCCCCCGTCACGCGAACGTCATGAGCGACTACGACCTGGCGTTCGAGGCGATGGGCTCGGAGATCCGCCTGCTGATCGGCGAGCCGCGCGAGCCCGGCCTGCCCACTCCGGCCGAGGCGGCCGCGCGTGCGCGCGCGTACGTGGAGGACTTCGACGCCCGGCTCTCGCGCTTCCGCTCCGACAGCGAGCTGTGCGCGCTGAACCGCGACCCGCGCGAGTGCGCCCCCGCTTCGCCGCTACTGCGGAGCGCGGTGGCGGCGGGGCTATGGGCGGCCGAGCGCAGCGGCGGCCTGGTCGATCCCACGCTGGTTGGGGAGATCGAGTCGGCCGGCTACGCGGACTCGCGCAGGGACGCGCCGCCGGCGGCGATCGGCGACGCACTTGCGGCCGCGCCGCCGAGGCGTGCCGCGCGCGCCGCGCCGCGCAACCGCTGGCGCGAGATCCATCTGGATGGCGAGAGCGTCTGCCGGCCGCCCGGGGTGCGCTTCGACACCGGTGGCAGCGGCAAGGGGCTGTGCGCCGACGCGCTCGCCCACATGCTCGCGGGCTACACGCGCTTCGCGGTGGATTGCGGCGGCGACATGCGCGTGGCCGGCGGATACGAGGTCGAGCTCGAGCACCCGCTCACGCGCGAGTGCGCCGCGAAGCTGCCCGTCCACTCAGGCGGGATCGCCACGTCCGGCCTCAGCAGGCGGATCTGGCAGCGCCGCGACGGTGGCTTCGCACACCACCTGATCGACCCGGCCAGCGGCGAGCCCGCCTGGACGGGGCTCGTGTCCGCCACCGCCGTCGCGCCCACCGCCCTGGAGGCGGAGACGCTGGCCAAGACCGCCTTCCTCTCCGGCGCGCGCGGCGCGCGCGAGGTCCTGCGCGCCCGCGGTGGCGCGATCGTTCACGAGGACGGGCGGCTGGAGCTGCTCGGGCCGCTGCGGGCCGAACCGCTGATGAGGCTTCGAGTGCGGGTGCCGGCATGACCGACCCCGGTCAGCACATCGGGTGGCTGATGAGCCGCGCGTCCGGAGTCGTGGCGCTGGGGCTGATCACCGCGTCGGTGGCACTCGGCCTGCTGATGGCGAACAAGCTGCTCAGGGGCAAGAACGTCGCCGCAATTCACGAGCACCTCTCGGTCA
>DATNBJ010000275.1:0-11312 GCA_035572055.1 Thermoleophilaceae bacterium
GGCACTGGTGATCTGCGCGGCCGGGTCGCTGGTCGCGCTGGCGGTGGGGGCGGATCCGCTGGCCGTGCTGCTGTTCATCGTGATCGCGGCGCCCCTCACGGTGTTCGCCAACGACCTGCTCGTGCTGCTCACGGCCGCCAAGCGCCCGTGGGCGTACCACCTGCCGCGGATCGCGGGCGCGGCCGTGTTCAGCGTCGGCGCCTGCATCCTCTACTTCGCGGGGCACGGCGACCGGCATGCGGCCCTGTGGGGACTCTTCGCCCTCTCGGCGCTCGCGGCCGCCCTGCTCTACCTGGCGGTCTGCGGCAGGTTGCTGGGGGTGTCCGGCGGCGCCGAGCCCAGGGCGATGTGGCGGCTCGGCCACGGCTCGTGGGGCGCATCGGTGGCCGACTTCCTGCTGCTGCGCTGCGACCAGCTCGTGCTCGTGGTGCTGGTCGGCCCGGCTGCCCTGGGCGTCTACGCGATCAGCGTGAACTTCTCCGAGGTGGGCCAGTACCTGGGCAACTCGATCGGCCAGGCGCTGTTCGAGGACGAGCGCACGCTGGCCGCGTCGTCGGCGGGGCGGCTGTTCCGGCTGACCGCGCTCGCGGTGGGCGGCCTGTGCCTGGTCGTGGGCGCCGTGGGCTGGGTGACGATCGAGCCGTTCTTCGGCCACGACTTCATCGGAGCGCGGACCGCGCTGCTGCTCCTGCTCCCCGGCATCGCGGCCCGCGGCGTGGGCTGGGCGGCCAGCCAGATGCTGTTCGCGCGCGGGGGCGGGCCGGACGTCGCGCGGGTCACGCTCCAGACCTTCGCCGTGGCGCTGCCGATGTGGGTCGTCGGCGCTCTCGTGTGGGACGTGAACGGCGTGGCCGCGGCCTCGGCCGTGACCTACGGCGTTCAGATGGTGCTGATGGTCAGGCGTTTCCGCGGCGGACGTGCCGCAGCAGCGAGCCGCGCCACGTGAGCGTGGGAGCGGGGAGCTCCCGCGCCCCGAGCGAGCGCTTGTAGTCCGCCGTGCTCTCATGGCCGCCCGACGGGTTCAGGTCGAGGACCTTGAAGCCGCGGCTCGCGGCGTCCGCCGCCACCTCGGCGACCAGCAGCGGACCCGACCCCAGATGCGGACGGCCGTGCGCGCGAGCCGTCTGCCAGGAGACGGCGTGCTCTCCCCAGTAGAAGACGATCGTGGCGGCGAGCGCGTGCCCCTCGTGGCCGGCGATCCAGAGGCGGACCAGCTCCGGCTCGCGCCCGGCGAGCTCTCGCAGTGCTTCGAAGAGCTCCGGCGGATGGATCGCGCTCGCGCTGTCGCCCCAGTGCTGGAGCGACTCGCGGTACAGCTCCTCGTAGGCCTTCCAGTCCGTGGACTGCGTCACCGTGACCCCCTCGCGCCTCGCGCGGCCGACCCAGCCGCGCGGGCCGCGGTCGAAGCGCGCCTCCACGGCGGGCGCCGCCGGATCCAGGTCGAGCACGTGGGTCGCGTCCTCGCGAACCGTGGCGCTGGTGTGCGCGTACGGAGGCGCGAACGGGTTCCACCAGGCATCGAGCCGGGACATCCCGCCGATGCCGAGGGCCGCCACCATCGCCTCGAGATCGGCGCTCCCATCTGCCGCTATCGGGCCGCCGTAGCAGCCGGCGAACGTGGAGATCAGCGTGCGTCCGGGACGCCTCGATCCGCCCAGCTCGACCAGCGGCCACACCACCGGGCCGGCGGCGCCCTCGACGATCAGCGAGGCGTCGCGCGTCCCCGGCTGCGCCGCCTCCGCGATGCGCGCCCAGTGGGGCGTGTGGAAGAAGGTCGCATACGGGCAGCGCTCTGCGACCTCCAGCCACGTCGCCTCGTCGGCCCCACGAGCCTTGGACACCGGGGCATGGTATTCGCCGTCACGGCAGGATCGGGTTAGGTTGGAGCCGTGACTCGCGAGGCCGAGGCCGCTCCTCCGGCGGAGCGGGGACGCAGCGTCCTCGTGAACTCCGCGGCCTCGATGGGCTCGTCCCTCGTCGCCTGGATCGTGCAGGCCGCGATCGTGGTCGCGGCGGTGCGCACGTTCGGCGTCGCCGAGTGGGGCCACTACGCCACGACGACGTCGCTGATAGCGATCTTCATCGCGCTGTCCCAGGCGGGGATCGGAACCGTGGTGCTCCGCGAGCTGTCCTCGCCGAGAGAAGATCACAACGCCTGGCTCGGGTCGGCGCTGCTGGCCGTGGTGGCTACCTCGGCGATCGCGATGGCCTGCCTCGTACCGGTCGGTCTCGCCCTCGGATACGAGCACGAGATCATCGTGCTGCTGGCGATCGGTACCGCTTCGATCCTGCTGATCAGCGTGACCGAGGTGCTGCGCCCCGCCTTCACGTCGCGCCACCTGATGATCTTCGGGGCGGCATTCGACCTGACGGGTCTCGCCGTGTTCGCGATCGCCGCCACTGCGGTTCTCGTGCTCGGGGGCGGCCCGTACGAGCTGCTCGCGGTCAGCGTGCTCGGCAGCGCGGTGACCGCGCTTTGCGCGGTGGTCCTGCTTAGACGCACCGGCCTTCGGCCCAGGCTGTCGCTCGACTCCGGGCGGGTCATGCGCGTGGTCCGCGTGGCGATTCCGTTGGCGGGGATCACCTTCGTCAACACGATCTACGACCGGCTCGACGTGGTGCTGCTGTCGAAGCTGGGCTCGGCAACCGAGGTGGCCCACTACAGCGTGACCTACACGCTCACGAAGTTCACCTGGCTCGTCCCGACCGTGCTGGTGGCCGCCATCTATCCGATCTTCGCGCGGCAGCTCGAGGAGGATCGCGACCGTGCTCGCGCCACCATGTTCACGACGCTGCGAGCGCTGTTGCTGGTGGGGTTGCCGGCCGCGCTGTTCCTGTCGCTTGCGGGACACGACTTCCTGCCCTGGTTCTTCGGGCCCGGCTACAGCGAGTCGGGCGATCTCCTGGCCGTGATGGCCTGGAACACCGTGGCCATCTACGTGAACTACGTGACCTGGTACGCCATGGTCGGCCTGGGCCTTGAGCGCGAGGCGCTGTGGGCCCTCGCCGCGAGCCTGGCGCTGAACGCCGGCCTCAACGTCATCCTCATCCCGATCCACGGAGCGATGGGAGCGGCGGTGGCGCTTGTGGCCGCCGAGCTGCTCCTGTGCGTCATCCAGCTGTGGATCATCCACCGGCGGCTCGGTGGCATCCCGCTGCTCCGTCTGGCGGCGGCGCCGGTTGCGGTGGCGGCGATCGCGGTCCCGCTCGGGCGGGTGGTGTCGGATCAGGTGACTCCGCTCGCGGGCGGCATCGTCGGCGCGGCGGCCCTGCTCTTGGGTCTCGTCCTCGCGCGCTACGTCACGCTTGCCGAGCTCTCACCGCTGTCGGCCTCGCTCGGCCGGCGATACGAGCGCAACCGGTAACCCGCGGCCTCGCCGAGCCGGACGCCGAGCGCGGCCAGGCTGCGGGCGCCGGGAGGGAAGGTCATGACCCGCAGGAGTGGCCGCGGCTCGGCCTTCCACTGACGGTTCCAGGCCTCCTCCTTCCCGAGGATCTCGTAGCGCTCGAGACCGCGGCCGAGCGCCCAGTCGACCATGTGCAGCATCAGCAGCTGCCCGGGTGAGACGCGGGCGAACTGGTCGTCGTAGCCGATCCTGAGCTGGTTGAGCGCGGCATGGGACTCCGCGCTCAGCTGCACCGCCGCGGGCGTTCCCCCGATGCGCATCACGGCGATTCGCAGCACTCCGGCCCGCGCGGCGTGGCGCGCATACGCGTGGAAGAAGGCGCGCAGTGTGGCATTCGAGGCGAGTGCCTTGTCAGAGTCGCGCTTCCAGGACCGGGACTCGACGGCGATCACCTCGGCCACGAGCGCGTCGACCTCACCGGGTGCCGGCTCGTGCACCTCGTACGACAGCTCCGCGAGCTTCTCTGCGCGCCGGAGCTTCTTGCCGAAGGTCTGCCGGCTGCTGCGGCCGAAGAGGTCGGTGGCCTGGCTCAGGCCGCGCAGGTCGATCACGGGCGCGCCGGAGGTGGGGCGCACCCGCACGAGCTGGGGCGGCCGGTGGGCGGCGCGCAGGGCGGCGACGAGCGGATCGTCCGAGGGGATGCGGGGGAGCGACAGCGGGACACGCTTGGCGGCGAGCCCGTGGGCGAGGTCGGCGAGGGCAGCGGGGTCCGCGGCGAGCGCCCCGACCGGCTCGCCGAGGGCGGATGCGCCGAGCGGCTCGAGCCACGGGCGCAGGCCGCCGGGCGTGGCCAGGGGGAGGAGTGCCACCGGAGCGCCGTCGCGTTCCACCAGCAGCCCGCGTGCGGACGGCAGCGTGTCGATCCAGGCGCGCCACCAGGGTCCGGCGGTGACCGCGCTCGTCGCGTGGGGATCCAGTGCGTCGACCGCTTCGGCCAGGCCGAGTCCGCTTACGAATCGCGCCTGCGCCGGCCGATCCCGCATGAAATCCACCCTAACGGTTAGGCTCGAATGCGCCATGTCCATCGCGCGGCCCACGAGCGAGGAGCAGGTGCTCGCGGCGTACGCCCGCGACATCCAAGCGCACGGCCGGATCGACCTCCAGCCACCCGAGGTCGTCTTCCTGCGGCGGCTCCGAGGGCGCTGGGGAGACGTCGACATGCTCGATTTGGGGGTGGGCGCCGGCCGCACGTCGCACGTCTTCGCCTCGATCACGCGCAGCTACCTGGGCGTGGACATCTCTCCGCTCCTCATAGAGCGAGCCCGCAGCGTCGTCGAGGAGGAGCCCGGCGTCGTGGAGTTCGCGGTGGCGGACGCGCGCGAGCTCGAAGCGCTCGACCGGACCTTCGATG
The DNA here is from genome assembly GCA_035572055.1 of Thermoleophilaceae bacterium. GTDB lineage: Bacteria > Actinomycetota > Thermoleophilia > Solirubrobacterales > Thermoleophilaceae > JAICJR01. Next base: position 4,759 of record DATNBJ010000275.1, read on the forward strand.
TGATCCTGTTCAGCAACGCCGGCATCGACACGCTGTCGACGGAGGACCGGGCCCGGGTGCTCGAGCAGGCGCGCGCGGTGCTCCGTCCCGGCGGGCGCTTTGCCTTCTCGTGCAAGTCGCTGCACGGGCTTCCGCTGCGCTCGCCGCTCGAGTCCCTTCGCGGCAGGCCGGCTCACTCGCGCGCGTTTCGGGCGCTCCTCGCGTTGCCCGAGGCTCGGCGCGTCCGTCGCTTCAACCGCAGCGTCGATCCAGGCGAGCTGCTCGCAGCCGGGCAGGCGATGCTGGACGACGGCACGCACAGGGGCGACATCGTCATGCACTGGGTGCGCGCCGATCGGCAGGTGGCCCAGCTCGAGACGCTCGGCTTCGAGGTGCTCGAGGTGATCGACTGGTCACAACGCTCCGTCGATCCCGCGGCGCCCGGGCGCGACATGGCGCTGTTCTACCTCTGCGCGCCGGCCGGCTAGGGCGCCACTGAGGCGCGGGCCGGCCCGACCTTCACGCCGTCGAAGTAGACGGTGTCGGTCCAACTCTGGGTGCCTCGGTAGTGCCCGGCGTCGAACATCACGTTGCTGGCGCTGCCGTTCGTGCGGCGATAGAGGGTGGGGAAGCTGCCCGCGTACTTGCGCACGCCGTCGACCCACCACTCGGCATAGCCCACGGCTGGGTCCGGCGACCATTTCATCCGCACCTGGATGTCGTACCAGTGGTCGAACTGGAGCGGGGCGGTGTCGTCGACCCAGCGCGACTGCGGGCTGCCCTCCTGGCCACCCACGAGGCGGAACACCAGGTGCCCGCCGCGGACGCCGACGTACGGCGACTGGCCGCTCACGCCCGGGCTGATGTGCCACTCCATGAACATGTTCCAGCCGGACGAGGGACTCGGCGTGAACGTGCCCGGGTAGGCGGGGTTGCTGCCCGACGGCAGCAGCACGGAGATCGAGAACCAGGCGTCGCTGCCGTCGTTCTCCCACGGCAGCTCGAACGAGCCGCTCTCCACGTAGGAGGCGTCACCGCCCACCGACGAGTCCGGCGCGTCGGTGGTCTCGGCCTTTGCGGCGTAGCGTGAGCCCGCTCCGCGTGTCGGGGACGACACCACGCTCACCCCGTGCGCGTCGCCGAGATAGGGCCACTGGGAAAGATCACCGGTCTCGAAGTCGCCGACGAACCAGGCCGGGGGCGGCGGGGTTGTGGGCGACGTGCCGCCCGTCGGCGGGCCGGCGACTAGCGAGGTCGGCCGCGACGTGGCCACAGTCGAGCCGTGCCTGTTGGAGGCGACGACGGACACTCGCAGCGTCGCGCCGTCGTCGTCGGGCGCGAGCGTGCGGGCGCGGCCCGCCGACAGCTCGATCGGCTTGCAGTTGCCGCCTGACGCGTCGCAGCGCGTCCAGTCGTAGCCGGCGATGGTCGGGCGCTCCTTCCAGCGGCCGCGTGAAGCCGTGACCGTCGACCCCTCGACTGCCTTGCCCGCCACGGACGGCGCGCCGGCGTTCGTGGGCAGGTGGCGCGGCCAGCTCATCGACGCGGCCCGCACGCTGCGAACTCGCGGGCTGCCGAGCTTGCCCCCGCGCAGCGGATAGCTCAGGTAGAGCTGCCGGCTCTTGCGCCGTGGCGTGCTCCGCACCAGGCAGCCGACGCTCGCGCGGCCACGGCGGCGGCAGGCGACCTGGATCGCGCCCACCGGCAGGCCTGACGAGGTGTCCACGAACGGCGCCAGACGGCGTTCGCTCCCCGCCAGCGCGGGCAGGCTGCGCAGCAGCTGACGCTCGGCGCTGCGGGCAACGCCGGGTGAGCTCGCGTGTGCGGGCGTGGTGAAGGGAGCTACGGCACAGGCGGCCGTGAGGGCCGCGCACAGCCTGAGCTTGGGGTTTCTCATGGCCGGACGGTGGGAGGGGACGGTCACGCCTATGTTCCCTGCTCGCGGGGCGTTCAAGCAGTGACGGACGTTTGTGCGACCGCTCGCGCGCGTTGGGGGACTGCGGTTACGGTAGGCCTGATGAGCCGGAACGCGCCCGCTGGCTGGGAGCTGCCCGACCGCCGCTGGGTCCTCCACTCGACGACGCTGCTGGGCAACCTCACCGACAGGTGGATCTCGCTTCAGAGCAGGCCTTCGGAGCGCTACGACGCGCGCCTGCTCGGACGCTCCCTGGCGCCGGACGGGGTTCGGGAACCGACCTGGCTGGCCGCCGCGGACCGGCGCGATCTGGCTTTGGCGCACCGTGCGCTCTTCAAGTCGGGCGGCGCGAGCAGCCGGCTGCTGGCGCGCCCGTTTGGCGCGTCGCCGCCCGCCGTGGTCCACGTGCACTACGGCCCGCTCGCCTCGGTTCAAACCGGTCTCGCCGAGACTCTCGGGGCCGGGCTCGTGGCGAGCTTCTACGGCTACGACGCCACCGAGAGCCGCTTCGTGGAGAGCCCGCGCTGGCGACGCCGCTACCGCCGCCTGTTCGAGCGCGTACGCGCGGTGGTGGCGGAGGGGCCGCGCATGGCGGAGCGGGTGCAGGACCTCGGTTGTCCCCCCGAGAAGCTGCACGTGGTCCGGATGCCGGCCGACGCCGGCGCCCTGCGTGACTGCGAGCGCCCGAAGGCCGACGGATTCCTCTGCTGCCTCGCCGGGCGCCTCATAGAGAAGAAGGGCTTCGACGTGGGCATCCGGGCCTTTGCGCGCGGTCTCGGCGACCGTCCGGACGCCCGCCTCCTGATCGTCGGCGGCGGCGAGCTCGAGCCGGAGCTGCGCCGTGTGGCCGCCGACGCCGGCGTCGCCGATCGCGTGGACTGGGCGGGACGGCTGCCCTTCCGCGAGTTCATGTCGGCGATCGGCCGCGCGCACGTGGGCCTCTACCCGAGCCGGACCGCGGCGAACGGCGACAGCGAGGGCGGTGCTCCGGTGACCCTGATCGAGGCGCAGTGGCTGGGCGTGCCCTCGGTCGTCAGCAGCCACGACGACCTCCCGTTCGTGGCGGCTCCCGCCGGCAGCGTGGTGCTCAGCCCGGACGACGTCGACGCGTGGGCGGAGACGCTGCGCGAGCTCCACCGCTCGCCCGAGCGGGTCGAGCACATGGCGGCCGCCGCACGGGCCTTCGCGCGCGCCCACCACTCGCCGGAGGAGAACACGAGGGAGCGTGACGCGGTGTACGACGTCGCCTCGGGAGCAGCGGCAGGCGCGAGCGCGGAGGGTGTGGAGTGGGCGCGCAGCGCCTGAAGTCGCCCGCCACCCTGCTGCCCGCGGTGGCGCTGGCGCTCGGCTGGCTGCTCGCGGTCAACGCGAAGGGCGCGGTGGCGGTCGTCGGGCTCGGCGCCGGCTGCGTGGCGGTCTGGTGGGCCAGCGAGATAACCGGCAAGCGGGGTGCGACGATCCTGCTCGGCGTGCTGCTGACCGGCGCGATCGCCGTCGGCAAGCTGTTCACGACCATCCCCTTCGGGCCGCTCTACATCACCGATGCGGTCCTGGCCCTGCTGGCGGCCTGGCTGCTCACGCTGATGCTGCTCGGCCGGCTCCACGACGAGCTGCGGCTGCCGCGGGGCGCGTGGCCGTGCCTGATCGGCTACGTGGGCTGGGGAGTGTTCGCCGCCGCCTACGGCCACGCGCACGGTGGCGACCTCTACTTCACGGCGCGCGACGCGGTGGTGGTCGCCTACGCGCCGGTCGCGTTGTTCGTGGCGATCCTGTTCCCGACTCGCGAGGACGTCAAGGCGCTCCTGCGGGTCCTCTACTGGGCCGCCGTGGGTGTGACCTTCCTATACCTCACCGCCCGGTTCACGGGCTGGTACGGACCCAACCACGCACTCGGGCTGCAGATGGCGTTCTTCTTCATCCCGGTGCTTGCCACCTACACGGCGGGTGGGCGGGTTCGGTGGTGGGAGTGGCTCCTCCTGGAGCTGCAGGTGGCGATCCCGATCACCCTCGGCACCCGCACGGCCTGGACCGCTCTGGCGGTGGCACTGGTCTTCCTGATGGTCACGGCCAAGCGGCGCTTCGGCGTCTGGATGACCCTGGGCTTCGCCACCGCCACCTTCGTGGCCGTGGCGATTCTGGCGCCGGTCAAGACACAGCCGATCGAGCAGGAGGCGGCGTCGTTCGCAGCCCGGGGCGCCCCCACGTCGGACAGCAACGCGGCGGCCAACGCCTCGTGGCGGACCGAGTTCTGGAGGCATGACCTTCGCGCCGTGGCCCACCACCCCGTGACCGGCGTGGGCTTCGGGCCGCCGGCCGACTTCTGCTTCAAGCAGAACGGCGAGTGCTGGGACACGCGCGAATCGCACGATCCCACCCAGATCTCCGGGCCGCACAACGGCTACATCGACGTCTTCTACCGGATGGGGCTGCCCGGGCTGCTCCTCCTGCTCGGCCTGATCTGGTCGGCGCTTCGGGCCGGCCGCAGCGCGCTCCCCGACGAGACCGCGCGGATCGGCATCGCGCTGCTGCTCTTCGCCGCCGTCACCGCGTTCTTCTCGGTGGCGCTCGAGGGCCCGTACATGGGCGTGCCGTTCTGGGCCCTGATCGGGATGCTCTGGGTGATCGGGCGCGAGCCGCCCGTGCGCTCAGCGTCTGCCGGCTAGCGCGCGCAGCAGCGCCGCCCAGGCGTCGATCGACTGGCCGTGGGCGTCGAAGCTCTCGCGCGAGTTCGTGCTCAACACCGCGCCAACCGCCTCGGCCCAGTCGCCCGGGTCGAGCGAGTAGACCACGCGGCCGCGGCCCTCCTGGCGGCACAGCTCGGCGACCGCCGGCGGGTGCGGCGTCGTGACCACGGCGATCCCGGCTGTGAGGTACTGGAACGCCTTCGTGGGCGCGGCGGCCGCGTTCGTGCCGCTGGCCTCGCGGATCAGCAGCGCCGCCCGGGCACGCGCGAGGTACGGGCCCAGCGTGTCCGGGTCCACCGAGCGGCGCCAGAGGTTGGGCGACACCTTCTCCTCGCTGCCGCTTGCAAGGCCGGAGTCGAGCCAGCCGAAGGTCACGTCCGGCATCCGCTCGGCCAGCCCCTCGAGCAGGGGCAGGATCAGCTCGACGCTCTGATAGGCGTGCATGCTGTTGCCCACGTAGACCACGTCGGGCTCCGCCGGCAGCGGCTCCTCGGCCGGCCGGAACGGCTCGACGTACTGGGGGATGATCGTCACGCGCGCCGGGTCCGCCCCGTACGCGAGCCCGACGCCCAGCAGCGGCTGCGACACCACCACCGAGTGGTCCGCGCCGCGGAAGGCGGCGGTCTCCACGGCGCGCTTGGCCCGCCTGCGGGCGCGCCCCTCGCGCTTGGTCTCCGACTCGGCCGTGTACCAGCCGCGGGCGTCGTGGAGGATCAGCCAGCGCTGCGCTATCCGCTTGCGCGCGAGCAGCGCGGCGGCAGCCACCAGCGCGCCGCGGCATACTAGGATCCCGCCGCCCTGCTCCCGCATCACCTGGCCGACGAAGCGCATGAGCGACGGCATTCCCGCCGGCTTGAAGACGCTCCAGGGGACGCCTGTCGCCTCGAGCACCTCCAGGTCGCGCGCGCTCGCGTCGATCCCGAGCGCCACCCGGGCGTCGAAGCCGAGCTCACGCCAGGCGGCGGCGCGCAGCAGCACCTGCTCCCGGATCACCGGATTGCTCGGCGGCTCCTTCCACACCGCGGTGACCACCACCGGCCCGGTCACGCGGCCGCGCTCCAGACGGCCTGCACCTCGCGGGCCAGGCGCGCGGGCGTGTAGCGCTCCTCGTAGCGGGCGCGCCCGTTGCGGCCGAGGCGCGCGCGCAGGTCGGCGTCCGAGGCCAAGCGGGCCAGCGCGCCGGCGAGCGCCTCGGTGTCGTGGGGCTCCACGAGCACGCCCTCGGAATCGTCGCGGACCGTGTCGGGAATCCCGGCGTGCCGCGTGCTCAGGATCGGCAGTCCCGCGGCCATCGCCTCGAGCAGCACGAGTGGCTGCCCCTCCTGCGGGTAGTGCGTTGGGAAGGCGAACAGGTCCGCCCAGCCGAGCGCGTCGCGCTTGGCCTCACCGCTCACCACGCCGGCCAGCTCGACGCTCACGCCCGCCCGCGACAGCTCCGCCGCCTCCTCGCGCAGCCGCCGCTCCACCTCCGGCGCGGCCGATCCCGCGAAGCGCACCTGCCAGCCGGCCGCCCGCTCGCCCAGCTCCCTCAGCGCGCGGGTCAGCTCGAAGCAGCCTTTGGTCGGGAACAGGTTGGCCATGTAGAGGACGTTGAACCCCTCCGCGGCGGGGGCTCGCCGCACGAGCGGCCCCGGATCCGCAACAGCATTCTCGACTATTCGGACACGCTCACGCGGGATGAGACCGTCGAAGGCGTCCGCCAGGCTCGGCGTGAGGACCCAGGCCTCGTGGACCGGTCTGAGCACGCGGGCGATCACGCGCCGCATCACCGGGCCCGACGTGCGGTGGAACTCGGCGAACGAGCCGCCGTGGAGGTGCACGTAGACGCGCCGCCCGGCCGCCGTCGCGGCGCCGATGAACAGCGAGTCGCGCAGGAAGCCGCCGCTGCCCTGGGAGATCGGCAGGTACACGTCCGCCCCGGGATTCCGCCGCAGCAGCCCGATGAGCTGGGCGGCGTGCTTCAGGCCCAGCCGCAC
>DATNBJ010000276.1:0-12546 GCA_035572055.1 Thermoleophilaceae bacterium
GAGATGCTGCCCGACGACGTCTACAACAAGCTGAAGTCGACGGTCGCGCACGGCGAGGCGATCGACCTCGCGCTGGCCGACCAGGTGGCCGACGCGATGAGGAGCTGGGCGATGGCCCGGGGTGCCACGCACTACACCCACTGGTTCCAGCCGCTCACCGGCTCGACCGCCGAGAAGCACGACTCGTTCTACGGGCCGTCCTCCGACGGCGGCACGTCGCTCGGCACGCTGTCCGGCAAGGAGCTGGTCCAGGGCGAGCCGGACGCATCGAGCTTCCCCACGGGCGGCATCCGCGCGACGTTCGAGGCGCGCGGCTACACCGCCTGGGACCCCACCTCGCCTGCGTTCCTGCTCGAGAACCCGAACGGCACGCTGCTCTGCATTCCCACGGCGTTCGTGTCGTGGACGGGCGAGGCGCTGGACTACAAGATCCCGCTGCTTCGCTCGATGGACGCGCTGTCGGGGGCCGCGGTCCGCGCGCTGAAGCTGCTGGGTGACGACAGCGCCAAGCGCGTGTTCACCACGATGGGGCCGGAGCAGGAGTACTTCCTGATCGACGAGCAGTTCTACTTCGAGCGGCCCGACCTGATCACGACGGGGCGCACGCTGTTCGGCGCCAAGCCGCCGAAGGGCCACGAGCTGGACGACCACTACTTCGGCTCGATCCCCGAGCGCATCCTCGCCTACATGCTCGAGGTCGAGAATGAGCTCTTCAGGCTGGGCGTGCCGGTGAAGACGCGCCACAACGAGGTGGCGCCGAACCAGTACGAGCTCGCCCCCGTGTTCGAGAACACGAACCTCGGCTGCGACCACCAGATGATCACGATGCAGGTGATGCAGAACGTGGCTCGCCGCTACGGCCTCGTCTGTCTCCTGCACGAGAAGCCGTACGCGGGCGTGAACGGCTCGGGCAAGCACAACAACTGGTCGATGGGCACCGACACCGGCGCGAACCTGCTCGAGCCGGGCGAGACTCCCCACGACAACCTGCAGTTCCTGTTCTTCTGCGCGGCCGTGATCACGGCCGTGGACAAGTACCAGGGGCTGCTGCGGGCCAGCATCGCCACCGCCGGCCAGGACCACCGCCTCGGCGCCAACGAGGCGCCGCCGGCGATCATGTCGGTGTTCCTCGGCAGCGCGCTCGAGACGGTGTTCAACACGATCGCGGAGGGCGGCACGCATCCGTCGGAGCCGGGTGACTTCCTTGGCCTGGGCACGCCGGTGCTGCCGCAGCTCCCGAAGCACTCGGGCGACCGCAACCGCACCAGCCCGTTCGCGTTCACCGGCAACAAGTTCGAGTTCCGCGCCCTGGGGTCGAGCATGTCGCCGAGCCTGCCGAACACGGTGCTCAACACGATCGTGGCGGCCACGATCGACGAGCTCGGCGAGCAGCTCAGCGCGAAGCTGGAGGGCGGCGCCGACCTCGAGACCGCCGTGGTGGAGGTCGTGAAGGACGCCTACACCGCCCACCGCCGGATCGTGTTCGACGGCGACGGCTACTCGGAGGAGTGGCACGCCGAGGCCGAGCGGCGCGGGCTGCTGAACATGCGCTCGACGCCGGACGCGCTGCCCGAGCTGGTCAGCGACGACACCAAGGCGATCTTCGCCAAGTACGACGTGCTCTCGGACCGCGAGCTCGAGTCCCGCTTCGCGGTGTTCACCGAGCAGTACGAGGTGAAGGTGAACATCGAGGCGGAGACCGCGGCCTCGATCGCCCGCACGATGATCCTGCCGGCGGCGCTGCGCCACCTGACGGAGCTGAAGGCGGCCGGGATCGAGTCGCTGGTCGACGAGACCGAGACGCTGGTGCGCGAGCTCGTGGACGCGCTTTTCGAGCTCGAGAAGGCGAACGCAGACCACCCCGAGGTCGAGGGGCTCGAGCTGGCCGAGTACATGCGCGACACGGTGATCCCGGCGATGGAGGCCACCCGCACGGTGGCCGACAAGCTGGAGCGCATCGTCGCCGACGACCTCTGGCCGCTGCCGAAGTACCAGGAGATGCTCTTCATCAAGTAGCGTCGCCCGCATGGCGATCGAACGGATGGACCACGTCGGCATCGTGGTCCAGGACCTGGCCACCGCGACCGACTTCTTCGTCCGGCTCGGACTCGAGCCGCAGGGCGAGGGGTCGGTCGGCGGCGACTGGGTGGACCGCGTCGTGGGGCTTGAGGGCGTCCGCGCGAAGCTGGTGATGCTGCGGACTCCGGACGGTCACGGACGGCTCGAGCTGGTCGAGTTCGAGTCGCCGCCGGCTCAGGGCCACGACGAGCACGCGCCGGCGAACGCGTTGGGCATCCGCCACGTCACCTTCGCCGTCGACGACCTCGACGCAGCCGTCGAGGGGCTGGAGCTCGTCGGCGAGATCGTGAACTACGAGGACATCTACCGGCTCTGCTACGTCCGCGGCCCGGAGGGGATCATCGTGGAGCTGGCCGAGAAGATCAGCTGACCACGACGTCGACGGGCGTCCCGCCCGCGAGCGTCTGGTAGACGACGCAGTAGCGCTCGGTCAGCTTCATCAGCGTGGCGAGCTGCTCGTCGTCGAGGTCGTGCTCGAGCTCGAACACGAGCCGTATTGAGCGGAAGCCCACCGGCGCCTCCCTGTCGACGGCGAGGGTGCCGCGGAAGTCGAGGTCGCCCTCGGCGCGCACCGTTCCGGTGACCGGCAGCTCGAGCGAGGTGGCCACCGACCGCAGCGTCACGCCCGCGCAGGCCACCAGCGCCTCGAGCAGCATGTCGCCCGAGCAGGCCAGCGCGCCGGTGCCACCCGTTGCCGGGTGCAGACCGGCCTCCACTAGCGCGCGGCCGGTCTGCACCGAGCAGGCGATGCCCTCGCCGTCGAGCTCGCCGGAGGCGCGCAGGGTGATGACCGCCGCCTCCGGATCCTCGCGGTAGCGGTCCTTCAGCGGCCGCTGGATCTCCTGTAGTCGTGCCTTGTCCACCCGCGACAGGCTACGCGGCGTCCGGCCTCCCTGCGAGTCCGGCTGAGCCGCTCAGCCGACCTTGACCGAACCGCGGGTGAGCCATCTGACGGCCACCGGGGCGAGCAGCACCATCACGATGATGCGCAGCCCCTGCACGCCGAGGATGAACGTGCTGTTCGCCCCCGCTCCGAACGCCACGGCAACCACCGCGAACAGCCCGCCCGGGGTGGTCGCCAGGTAGGCGTCCAGCAGCGAGACGCTCGTGGTCTTGTCGAGCAGCACGGCGAGGCCGAAGCAGGACACGATCAGCAACAGGATCATCGCCAGAGCCGGCACGAGGAGGTTGCCGAGCGAGCGGAGCGTCTCCATCGTGAAGCGCAGTCCCACCTGGAGGCCGATCCCGGCGAAGGCCACCTGCTGGAGCACCTGCGGAACGTTGAACTCGCCGCCCGGAACGGCGAGCACCACCGCGGCCGCGAGCAGCATCGGCGCCAGGAGCATGCCGGCGGTGAGCTTGAGGCGCTGGGCCACGAACGAGCCCACGACCGCCACGCCGATCGTGAGGAGCCAGCCCTTCAGATCGCCGAACGTGGATTGGCCGGGCACGCTGCCGCCGTGATGGCCCGGGAACAGGAGCGGGATCAACAGGGGCGTGAGCAGCACCACCACGAGCACCCGCAGGTACTGCATGAACGCCACCAGGCGGCCGTCGGCGCCCAGCTCGTCCGCCATCGCCACGATGCCTGAGGCGCCGCCCGCCACCATGCCGAGCGCGCCCGTGGGAGCGTCGACGAAGGTGACTCTTGCAAGCACCTTCCCGGCGGCCAGGCTGAGCACGAGGGTGCCGACGCTCACGAGGGTCACCGGCAGCCACGCGTGGGCCAGAGCGGTCAGCGACGACGAGCGCACCTGCGAGCCGAGCACCACGCCGACGACCGCCTGCGAGGCCCGGAAGACCCACGCCGGGATGCCGGCCAGTCCGGGCAGGGTGATCGCGGCGGCCAGCCCGACGAGCAGGGCCGCGAACAGATAGGACGACGGCAGTCCCGCCTGGTCGAGCGCGAAGCCCAGGGCGCCCGTGGCCAGGCCGAGCGACGCGAGTTCGGTAGCCCGGCGGCGCACGCTAGACGGCGTGGCGCACGCGATCGCGCGTCGCCGCGTAGCGCGTCACCTCATACGCGATCAGCAGGACGACCGTGAGCGCGACGAGGGCGAGCGAGAGCAGCGCCGGCAGCAACGTGGCCAGGGGCACGAGTCCGATGAGCACGGCAGTGGCCACCAGCCGCGGCTGGTTGAAGGAGCCGATGTTGCGCCGCTTGAACGTGCTCAGCGCGAGCAGGTAGAGCGCCACGCCGCCGCACAGGGCCACCGCGGGGACGGTGGCGAGATCCGCGCTCGGGTCCTCCAGCGTCACCTTCACCCCCACGGCGAACACCACGATGCCGGTGACCATCGGCAGGTGCAGGTACGTGTAGGAGTCGCGCGCCATCACCACCCGGTCGGCCGGCGTCGCCCCGCGCAGTTTCCGCTCGGCCACGAGCGCCACCACGTCGAAGTAGGCCCACCACATCGCACCGACCACGACGATGCCGAGCAGCGCGGCGGTGACCACCCCGGCGGTCAGGTCGATGCCGGTGGAGGCGACGCCGAGCGAGACCACCGACTCGCCGAGCGCGATGATGATGATCAGCCCGTGGCGCTCCGCGAAGTGGCCGGCCTGGACGGTCCAGCCGCGCGTGCCGCGCACCGCGAGTCCGCCGTAGTCGACCGTCAGCGCGGCCGCCCACAGCACGCCCTGGGTCACCCCGTCCTGCGTGCCCGCGATCACGAGCAGGATCGACGCCGGCAGCACGGATTGGGCGAGCACGCCGACCACGTGCCCCAGGTCTCTGTCCCCGCGCGAGCGCGCGATCAGCGTGTAGGCGCCCAGGTGGATCGTCCGCACGACGAGGATCGCGATCCCGAACAGGAGCCCGTCCGAGCCGAACGCGTGCGGCACGGCCAGCGATGCGATGAGCATGCCCGCGGCCGCGGCCATGAGCACCACGCGCGTGATCCCCTCGTCGCTGCCCGAGGTGTTGCCCAGCCAGGCGTAGGCGCTCCACACCCACCACGCCACCGCCAGGATCGCGAGGCCCTCGGCCAGGCGGCTCCAGGTCGGGTCGTGCGAGACGTAGCCGGTCACCTGCGTGATCGCCAGCACGAACACCAGGTCGAGGAACAGCTCGAGCGGTGTGACGCGCTGCTCCTGCGGCTCGGCCGGCTCCGAGTCGATCTGCTGGGCGATGACGGTCTCGCTCACTGCCCAGCGACTGTAAACGCCGCTCGGCTGTGAGGCGTCCTGTCGGCGTTCGCTGCCAGAATCGAGCCATCCTCAAGGAGTTGCTCGTCCTCATCGGGGCCTTCGCCGCCGGCACGGGAATCGCGTTGCTGGCGGGCGCGAAGAACCTGGGCACGGGGCTGACGATCGGTCAGCTCACGTTCGCCGCCGCGCTGGCCGCGGTGCTGCTCCTGGCCGGCCGAAGGAGGAGCTAGCCGGTGGTCCCCCACATCCACATCTTCGGGATCACCATCCAGACGTTCGGCATCTTCTTCGCGCTGAACTTCCTCGCCTGGGGGGCGTTGACGCACCGCCGGCTCGGGGAGCTGGGCAAGCCCACCGAGTGGGCCTTCGAGATGGTGGTGGTCGCGGTGGTCGGAGGCCTGATCGGCGCCCGCGCCTACTACCTGATCCAGAACCACAAGGCCATCTCGCTCGGCAACGTGTTCAGCGGCTCGGGGCTCGTCTGGTACGGCGGCCTGGCGGGCGGGGTCGTGGCGATGCTGATATGGGCGCACCGGCGGAAGTTCCTGGGGTGGCAACTCTTCGACATCGCCGCGTACGGCCTCGCGCTCGGGTACGCGATCGGGCGCATCGGCTGCCAGGTGGCCGGCGATGGGGATTACGGCAAGGCCTGGAGTGGACCGTGGGCGATGGGCTACGAGAAGGGCACGGTGCCGACGGCTCCGGGCGAAACCGTTCACCCGACGCCGATCTACGAGACGTTGGCGATGGGGCTGGTCGCCTGGCTCCTATGGAGGTGGCGCGACCGCTTTCGCCCGGGCGTGCTGTTCGCGTTCTATCTGGTGTTCGCGGGTATCGAGCGGTTCCTCGTGGAGTTCCTGCGCCGCAATGAGCACGTGCTCGGCGGGCTCACGGCAGCGCAGCTCGAGAGCCTCGGGCTGCTCGTGATCGGCGCCATGGCGCTGGTGTTCGCTCAGCAGGGCGGCGGGCTCAGGAGGTCCGCGACCGCGGCCGCGAACAGCTCCGTGTGACGGTCCACGTCGGCGTCCGTCGTCGCCGGCGACATCAGCGCCATGTTGTGGAACGGCGTCAGGAGCACCCCGCGGTTGGCCAGGTACACGTGCAGGTAGTCCTCCAGGTCCTCGTCCGAGGCGTCCGCCGAGGCGCTGCCGCTCGTGGGCGCCGGGCTGGTGAAGCGGTACTCGGCGCGGGCGCCGAGCTGGACCACCGACCAGGGCACGCCGGTGTCGTCGATCGTGTCTTGAACGCCCTCGGTGAAGCGCGTGGCGCGGGCGATCATCCCGTCGAACGCGTCGTCGGTGAGCACCTTCTCGAGCGTGGCGCGCATGGCGGCGACCGACAGTGCGTTTCCGGCCAGCGTTCCTCCCACGCCGCCCGTGTCGATCAGGTCGGCGTCGCTCAAGGCGTCGACGCGTTCCGCCAGCTCGGCGCTCAGCCCGTATGCGCCCGCCGGGATCCCGCCGGCGATCGCCTTGCCGATCGTGACCATGTCGGGCTCGAGGTCCCAGGCCCTCGTGCAGCCGCCGGGGCCGGCGGAGAACGTGTGCGTCTCGTCGTTGATCAGCAGCGTGCCGTGCTCGCGCGTCAGGCGGCGCACCTCGTCCAGATAGCCAGGCTGCGGGAGCACGATCCCGATGTTCGTCAGCGCCGGCTCCATCAGCACGGCGGCCACGTCGCCGTGGGCGAGCGCGTTCTCGAGCGCGTCGGCGTCGTTGTACTCGACGACCCGCGTGGTCTCGCTCAGCGGCACCGGCGCACCGACGTTGCCCTCGCGCGCCACGGCCTCGCCGTCCGGGCCGGGCAGGGCGAAGGCCTCGTCCACGCTGCCGTGGTAGCACCAGGCGTACACGAGCACCTTCGGGCGCCGGGTGACCGCCCTCGCCAGCCGGATGGCCCAGCGGTTGGCGTCGGTGGCGGTCAGCGTGAACGACCACTGGCCCACTCCGAAGCGGCGAGTCAGCTCAGCGGCGACCCAGGCCGCATTCTCCGTGGGCATCATCGCCGTGATGCCGCCCTCGTTCTCGATGCGCCCGCGGATGGCGGCCACGACCTCCGGCGGCGAGTGGCCGGCCATCGCGCCGGTGTCGCCCAGCGACAGGTCCACGTACTCGTGACCGTCGATGTCGGTCACGCGCGAGCCGCGCGCGCCGCGCAGATAGAGCGGGAAGCGGCCGGCGGCCTTGTTCATCCAGGTCATCGGCACACCGCCGAAGAGGTGCTCGGCGCCCTCCCTGTGGGCGCGCGCGGACTCCCTGTGTCCGTCCGCGAACAGCTGGCGCTCGGCGGAAAGTAAATCTGTCAGGCGTTTTTTGTCGATCGGCACCGGCGCAGTCTAAGCTGCCACCTTCATGGCCCAGGTTCGACAGGGAGAGGTCCTCTGGACCCCGCCGCCAGACGCGCGCGCGACCAGCGAGATCGGTCGCTTCATGGACTTCGTGCGCGATACGCGCGGGCGCGACTTCACCGGCTATGAGGATCTCTGGAACTGGTCGATCGACGAGCTCGAGGAGTTCTGGGGGGCGATCTGGGACTTCTACGAGATCCAGTCGCACACGCCTTACGAGCAGGTGCTCACCACCCGCGAGATGCCGGGCGCGAAGTGGTTCACGGGCGCGACCCTCAACTACGCCGAGCACATGGTCGGGCGCGACGAGGACCTCGACCGGGTGGCCATCGTCGGCGTGTCGCAGACGCGCCCGCGGGTGGAGCTCACGTTCGCCGAGTTCCGTGAGCAGATCGCGCGCGCCCGCGTGGGGCTGAAGCGCCTCGGAGTCGGCCCGGGCGACCGCGTGGCCGCCTACATGCCCAACGTGCCCGAGACGATCATCGCCTTCGCCGCCACCGCCAGCCTCGGCGCGATCTGGGCGAGCTGCGCGCCGGAGTTCGGCTCGCGCAGCGTGGTGTCGCGCTTCGGGCAGATCGAGCCGAAGGTGCTGTTCGCCGTCAGCGGCTACACGTACGGCGAGAAGCCGATCGATCGCCGGCCCGAGGTGGCCGCGATCCGCGCGGAGATCCCGAGCATCGAGCACGTGGTGCACCTCCCCTATGGCGAGGGCACCCTGCCGGACTCCGTCGGCTGGGACGAGTTCGTGTCGGAGGAAGGTCCGCTCGAGTTCGATCCGCTGCCCTTCGACCACCCGCTGTACGTGCTCTTCTCGTCCGGCACCACGGGCCTGCCCAAGGCGATCGTGCACGGGCACGGAAACATCCTCGTCGAGCACCTGAAGAACCTCGGGCTGTGCTGGGACCTGCACGCGGGCGACGCCCTGCTCTGGTTCACCACCACCGCGTGGATGATGTGGAACGCGCTGGTGTCGGGGCTCGTGTGCCGCGCCGCGGTGGTCACGATCGACGGCAACCCGCTCTATCCCGACCTGCGCGAGCAATGGCGCCTCGCCGAGGAGACCGGCGCCACGCTGATGGGCGTCAGCCCCGCTTACGTGATGGCCTGCCGCAAGGAGGGCATCGAGCCCGGCGCCGAGTTCGACCTGAGCCGGATCCGCCAGTTCGGCGCGGCCGGGTCGCCATTGCCCACCGAGGGGTTCTCCTGGATCTACGAGAAGGTGAAGCCGGACGCGCTGCTCAACGTGGGCAGCGGCGGCACCGACGTGTGCAGCGGCTTCATCTCCGCCTACCCCATCACCCCCGTGTACGCGGGCGAGATGACCGGCTGCGTGCTCGGCGTGGACGTGAAGGCCTACGACCTCGACGGCAACCCCGTGGTGGGCGAGCTGGGCGAGATGGTGGTGCGCACGCCGATGCCGTCGATGCCCGTGTGCTTCTGGAACGACCCGGGCGACGAGCGCTACCACGGCACCTACTTCGACATGTACCCGGGCGTGTGGCGCCACGGGGACTGGCTGATGTTCACCGAGCGCGGCACCTGCGTGATCACCGGCCGCTCCGACGCCACGCTCAACCGCGGCGGCGTGCGGCTCGGGACCGGCGAGCTCTACGCGGTGGTGGAGGACATCCCCGAGATCCTCGACTCGCTGATCGTGCACCTCGAGGATCCCGAGGGCGGCGCGGGCGAGCTCGTGCTGTTCGTCCAGCTCCGCGAGGGCGTGGTGCTCGACGACGACCTGCGAACGCGCGTGGGGCGGGCGTTGAAGGACTCGCTCTCGCCCCGCCACGTGCCGGACACGATGGAGGCGGTGCCGGGAATCCCGCGCACGCTCACCGGCAAGAAGCTCGAGCTGCCCGTCAAGCGCATCCTCCAGGGCGCCGACCGCGACGACGTGGTGCGCCGCGACGCGCTGTCGGACCCGAAGTCCATCGACGCCTTCGTGAACTACGCGGGCAGCCGGACGCCGGCCTAGATGAACTGCCGGCCGCCGTCGACCACCAGCGTCTGACCGGTGATGAACCGGCTGGCGTCCGAGGCCAGGAACACGGCGGCGCCCACCACGTCCTCCGGGTGCGCGCTCCGCTTGATCGAGCCGCGGGCCACCCCGTAGGTCTCGGCGTCCTCGATCATCTCGCGGCTGGCCTCGGTGAGGATGAAGCCGGGCGCCAGCGCGTTCACGCGGATGCCGAACTCGCCCGCCTCGCGAGCCATCACGCGCGTGAGCGCGATCACCCCGCCCTTGGATGCGACGTAGTGCGCCCACTCCGGCGAGCCGCTGAAGACCGTGGCGGAGGCGACGTTGACGACCGCGCCGCCGCCGCGCTCGCGCATCGGCGGCAGGCAGGCCGAGGCACAGAGCCATGGGCCCTTCAGGTTCACGCTCATCGTGCGGTCCCACTCGTCCTCGTCGAGCTCGTGGAACGGCGCGCGGTGCAGGCCCGCGTAGAGCCCGGCGTTGTTCACGAGCGCGTCGATCCCGCCGAACCGCGAGACCACCGCGTCCACCATCGCGCGCACCGAGGCCGAGTCGGCCACGTCCACGCGCACGCCCAGCCCGCCCACGAGCGACGCGGTCTTCGCGGCCGCGTCCTCGTCGATGTCCGCGGCCACCACTCGCGCGCCCGCCTCCGCAAACGCCTCGCAGAACGCGCGGCCGAGCCCGCGACCGCCGCCGGTGACGATCACCACGCGGTCGCGCATCAGGTCTGAGGGAGCTCGGCCGGCAGCGCGGCGACCTTCAGTGCCGCGCGCGTGTGCGCGTAGTGCTCGCGGGCCTTCGCCTCGGCCTCGGGCGTGAAGAAGCCGTCGTACTGAGCCATCAGGCTGGGCTCGTACTCGGCCGGCGACTTGCCCGTCCACAGGCACGACAGCGCGACGCCCACCACGGTGTAGCGCCAGAGCCGGTCGCAGTCCTTCATGAGCTTGTCGTTCAGCGACAGCGGCTCGAGCCGGGTGTCGTGCCCGTCGATGATCGCCGCCACCTCGTCGATCAGGTCGTCGTCGTAGTCGAGCTCAGCCAGGATCTCGCGGGCCAGCCGCGCGCCCTCCTTCTCGTGGGCGTAGCGGATCTCGGCCTCCATCATGTTCGGGCCCATCCCCTCGCTGATGATCTTGTCCTGGTCGAGCACGGCCCAGCCGATGTCGTGCAGCAGCACGCTGAGCAGCACAACCTCCGGGTCGGCCCCGGGGTAGTGCGTGAGCAGCCACTGCGCGTCGGCGTACGAGAGCGGCAGGTGGATGTCGTTCCCGCGCGAGCGCATGTAGGGGCGCGCGGCGGCCCACACCGCGGCGTGTGGCTCGGCCACCATCAGTCGAGCAGCGTGACGGTGCCGGCCGAGCCGTCCACCCGCACCCGCTGGCCGGTGCGGATCGTGGAGGTGGCGAGGCCGGTGCCGGTCACGGCCGGCAGCCCGTACTCGCGGCAGACGATTGCGGCGTGGCTCATCATGCCGCCGATGTCGGTGACCACCGCCGACACGCGGGCGAACGCCGGCCCCCAGCTCGGAGCGGTCACGGGAGCGATCAGCACCTCGCCCTCCCGCAGCTCGCCGAGCTCGGAGGCGTCGTACACGATCCGCGCCGGCCCCTCGACCTCGCCGGGCGCGGCCGCCATGCCGGTCAGGTCGCCGCCGCCCGCGCCGCCGAGCCAGCGGTTCACGCTCTCGGACGTGATGCCGTAGAGCATGATCGTGAACGGCTCTGTGACCACCTCGGGCGGCTCGTTCATCGCGGGCAGCGCCGGCCGCGACGAGAGCGCCGCGATGATCTCCTTGCGCCGGGCGATCTCGCCCGGCCAGTGGTACGGACCCGCGCACTCCACGCCCACCGCCCAGCCGTTGCCGTAGTCGAAGATCGCCTGCGGAACCTCGTCGCGGCGCAGGTAGAAGATGTCGTCGGCCTCGTTCCAGAAGCCGGCGTCGGCGAGCACCTGGCCGAGCTCCCTGATCCGCCGCCAGAAGAGCGACAGGGACCAGTGCTCGATGTAGAAGTTGTGGTTCTCCACGTAGGGGAACACGAGCCGTGAGAGGCCGAGCTTCTCGTCGAAGGCGGCGCGCGCCTCGTCGTCGGCGAGCAGGGCTCGATACTCCTCGGTCACGCGGTCGCGCTCGGCCTGGATCGCCGCCGTGGGCCGCTCGATCTCCTCGCCGGCGCGCACGCGCTTCGCGTAGTCGCGCACGAAGCCGAGGGGGATGTCCAGGTGGTCGAGCCACACGCGGTCGCCGCTGTACATGCCGCTGCCCGAGGAGAAGTTGAACCACGGGTCCTGCGCGCGGTTCCACGCCTCGATCCACTCGCCGCCGCGCGGTTCGGTGGCCACCGCGGCCAGGGCGCCGTCGACGTCGCCGGAAACCAGCGCGCCGTCCAGGTCCAGCTCCACAGCCAGCCGCGCGAGCTGCTTCAGCTCGTCATCGGGGCGGAACAGGTCCACCTCCACGCCCTGCACCATCTTCGCGATGCCGAGCTCGGACACCCCCGGCAGCGCCTCCTTGCAGAAGGTGAAGAAGTCGAGGTAGGCGACGTAGCCGAGGTTGAGGAACTCGAAGTGGTACTGGAACGCCTGGTAGGCGAGCTCGATCGCGCGGTTGTAGTTGGACGTGAACTTTGCGTGCGGGTCGAGCCCTTTGCCACTGGTGATCCACTCGATCGGCACGCGGTCGGGCAGCGGCTCGAACCTGATCGCCTCGAGCTCGGCGATCGTCGCGCGGATCTTGGTGTGCCAGTTGTCGAGGAGCGCCGTCCAGTTGCCGAAGTAGTGGCCCGCGCGCTCGAGGAACTCCGGCACGCGACCGGCGATCTCCTCCTCCGGCACCGGGACGGGGCTCATGTAGAGGTAGCCGTTGTGCACCCGGTAGTCGATCCCGTTGGCCGGCGGGATGATGTAGTGGCGGGTGTTGTACTGGCCGAGGCAGCGGCAGGCGAACTCGACGGTGATCGCGTCGAACGGCTTGAACACCACGGGCCAGTGCTGC